>JAPUHZ010000082.1 GCA_027297485.1 Deltaproteobacteria bacterium | reverse complement strand
TGGACTGGGACCAGATAAAGGAGCGATGCCCATCTGCAGTGTTTTTCTCCGCTGCCAAATTAAAAGACCACCGTCTCGCCTTTACCCGGAAATCTGAAATTCGCGGCTGCGGCTCAGCGGACGCTATCCCCGAGCAAGGTCAGAATGTCTGGGGTGTAATTTATCAAATCAGTGAAAAAGACTTCGGTCGGTTAGACGCTGCTGAAGACATCATTCCTGGGCGGGCACAAAACGGCTATAAAAGACAACAACATTACGTTTACACGAACGGCGAGGATGGGCAGCCACTCCTGGTTTCACTTTACTTTGCTGAAAAACAGAAGAACCCTCCTCTTCCAAACGCTGAGTACAAGCGCCTTATCGTCGGAGGGGCCAAGTATTGGAAGCTTCCAGAGGACTACATTGAGGAGCTTGAGCAAATAAAGATAGCGCTGTGACGTACGAGTAAAGGCCGAGATATGCAGAAGTTGAGGGAGGAGCCTCCTCGACAGAGGCAGGGACAATGAAATATTACGATATCTCTCTTAACTTGTCGGCCGATACAGTTCGTTGGGTTACCTCTCCGCCGTTTGAGCTTATCGAGCGGCGCCGCATGCGCAGGGGAGATCACAACAATTCTTCAGCTCTCAGCATGAGTGTCCATGCCGGTACGCACATGGACGCCCCGTTCCATTTCGTCCCGGACGGCGCCACCATTGACTCGTTGCCGCTGGAGCTGTTCATCGGTCCGGCCCTTGTGTGCGCCGTGGATGCAGGCAGGCACATCACTGCAGAGCACATTGCTGCAATGGACCTGGAAGGCGAGACCCGAATTCTTTTCAAGACGCGCAACTCACGTCTGCTGCATCAACCCGCCTACGACCCCGATTTTGTTGCTTTCTCAGCGGAGGCGGCCGAGGCCCTGGTGGCTCGGGGCGTCAAGCTGGTGGGGCTAGACTACCTCTCCGTGGCGCATGCGGATGAGCAAGTCCAGGTCCACCGGGCCTTTCTGGATCACAACGTGGCTTTGCTTGAGGGCATCGACCTTTCGGGGGTCGACCCTGGGCACTACGAGCTGATATGCTTTCCTATCCGGCTTCGTGGTTTGGACGGCGCCCCTTGCCGCGCCGTGCTGCGGGATTTCAGGTAATAAAAGAGGGCGATTTGCCAAGGCCTTACTTTTTCCGCAATCAACGCAAGGAAAAGCGACTAAGGAGAAACCCATATGCCTAAGTTCCTAAAGACTCCCAGCTTTACCGCGGATGAGGCTGCGGCTCGTTTGCGCAAGGCAGTACATCCCAAGGCGGCTAATTTTTATGCCATGTACTCCAGTGTGCTTGGGGGTATTGTTACGGACCCGGCGCTGATGGTTCTGCCGCTCGATGATCACATGGTACACCGCGGCCATGCCGTGTTTGATACAGCGACGCTGGCTCACGGGATGTTATACCAGCTCGATCAGCACCTGGAGCGTTTATTGCGCTCGGCAGAGATGGCACGTATCCCTCTGCCTTTTCCGCCCGAACAGTTACGTCAGATCATCATCGACACGGCAGCGGCCAGTGGGCACCGTGATGGGTCGGTGCGCTACTGGCTCTCTGCCGGGCCCGGTGGCTTTAGCCTGGCACCAACCGAGTGCATCAGCAGTAGTTTTTATGTGATCATTTTCAACGGGGAGAATTATCCCAACTCCTTCTATACCGATGGACTTAAAGTGGTGACCAGTACGGTCGCCATCAAGCCACCGTTTTTTGCCCGCATCAAATCGACCAATTACTTGCCCAATGTGATGGTTGTGCTTGAGGCCAAAGACCATGGGGCCGATAATGGCATTTTTATCGACCATCACGGCATGGTGGCGGAAAGCTCCAATATGAACGTAGCTTTTGTCACCAGGGACCGAGTGTTCCGTCACCCTCCATTTGATGCCATCCTCTCCGGGATTACCGTGCAGCGCATCTTTATTCTCGCACGGCGCCTGGTAGAGCAGGGTGACTTGCGGGATGTCGTGGTTGCTGATGTTCCTGTAGCAGAGGGTCGTGGGGCCGCGGAGATGTTGCTGATCGGCAGCTCGATCAAGGTAGCTCCGGTGGTGCAGTGGGATGGCCAGCCTATCGGCGACGGTAAGCCTGGCCCAATTGCCCGGAAGCTTCTCGATCTGTGGCATGAGGATATCCGGATCGCATCGGACCAACTCGTGCAGGTTCCCTATCCTGGAAGTGGGTGAGTGGGGGATCCGCTGTGGCCTTTTTTTTCCGCTCGTCGGATGTCTTCGTTAGGACCGGTCTAAAATAATAAATAACAAGAGCACCTCAACTTTAGGAATAAATCCCGCTTCAAGCCAGACCCTAAGCCGAGTCCGGTGACATAGAGTACATTCTTAGCTCTCAAGACATTCTTCGATAAACGCCATTAACTCGCTGTAATCTTCTTGGTCTGCTGCTTTCATCGCGGCGACATACTGCTCCCGGATGTTCTCGCCGTGAGACATAAGCTGAACCTGAGGCCATTTAGGCAGTCTGTGTCCGCGGGAGTTAAAGAAAATGTCGGTTATCAATCTGGCATGTCTCCCGTTGCCGTTTCTGAACGGATGAATTCTTGTTAAACGATTTTGTACGCGGGCCGCGACTTCAATTACCGTCATCGAGGAATCCGATGAGTTCCAGTAATTGAAATCTCCGCACAGTATCTGTATCTGCTGAGCTATTAAGTACGGCTCGATTCCCAGATTTAGCGTCTGGGTTCGATATTTTCCTGCCCAATCCCAGATCGTCCCGAACATGTCAAAATGCACCTTGCGGATGAACTCGTCACAGAACCATCCATCTTGGAGGGGTTTCCTGCGAGCCTTGAAGATGTATTTGTCGTAAGCAAGGTCGATAGCTTCCAGCTCGGCTACATCGCGGGCACGCCTATTTATCAAGTGCGTTTGAAGAAGTCCGGAAGCATCGTCGCCCGGTGTTGCACCGGAGGTTTCGTTCTCATCACTCATCAGCTTCTCGCCATAGGTGTTCGCGGCTGTCGTTCAGTATTTCATCAGTGCGCTTTTCCAAGAGTTTTCGAAAAACATCGGCTTCCGGCGCTTGTCCCTCGAGAGCCATGGTTCCCATGGACTGCTTCAATCGTTTTAGCGCGATGCTGCGGGCTTTCCCCCGGAGAATCTCATTGAGGGGTTTTCGCGAGCGTGGCTCGACTACGACATCACAGGACATGGCGTTAAATATTTTCCTGAGGGTGCCTACTTGAGGGGCGACATTTCCTTTTTCAATGTCCGCGAGATGGGGCTGGCTAACGCCGGCACGTTGAGCAAGCTCCGCTTGTGTCATCCGCAGAGCATTGCGCACGATCCTTATCCAGTCACCATCAGACGGCTCCCATAGCGGCCGTGGCTCTGGACCGGTCGGAAGCCTGGATAGCGCCATTTCTTCAAGTATATTAAGTCGTCTTTTCCTAGCCATTTTATATGTTTCTTAAGATTAAGATAGTTTACTTCAATATCTTATAGCATATTATAATAGACTAAGTCAATATGCTTAAACAGATTAAAAGATCATAACCTATTGGGAACACTGCTAGAAGTCAGACAGTGTATCGTCTCTATAGAGACGATACACGTTTGGACCTACAATGTCACCGTGTGTGTCGGAATTCCAAACGAAATCAGATAGAGGGAAGCTTGTCGCCCAGATCAAGGGGATCTAAAAGCCAAAATTTAAGTTCCTATCACTGCCGCATCACTACAAAAGAGGCCTCAAAACATTGGGGCCTCTTTTTTGCGACCTGCTCGACTTTGCCAATCTCGACCGTTCACGCTCCACAAACACGAGCACGCCTTTTCGGTTTTCCTTTTCATGATCTCACTCGGTCTGCTTGTACGCCCGCTATCGGCTGAGTTAAACTGAACCGGTAGACTGGAACTGCTCCAATGAAACAAATCTGCTTCGTTTGTCAAAACGTCGACTGCAAGAGCCGGGGCTCCGAAAAACTCATGAACGAGCTCTCTACCCAGGTAGCCGCGCGATCTCTCGACGCGGAGGTGAGACCTTACATTTGCTTCGGAGGCTGCGAACACGGGCCTAACATCGTGGTCTATCCGCAAAAGAACTGGTATGCAGGTGTGAAAAAGGAGGATCTGCCGGAGATAGTAGATTCCTTAGCAGGGGGACCTGCCGTCAGCCGGCTCGACACGATCGACCCGTCTTTAAAAGAGCTCATCTACGAGCTGCTGGATACCGGCGTATACTAGAAAGAACCGCAGCCCCCGCGACTGAGCGATCCGGGTTATTTCACCCTTTACCCCTGACCCTTCATCCGACTTCACGCTAATCCAAATCCGAATCCTATTTGTAATCGATGCACCTCCCTCTGGCTGGTCCCGGGTGGTAGGGGGGTTGACACGAAAAACAAAAAAAGGGTAGCGTCTGGAGATTGTACAAAACGGGCCCGCGACGAAACGGACATCGGCCCGATATCGCAAATTCCGGATGAAGGAGGACCTAACTATGTCGAGGACACACGTGAAAAGTATGATCGGTCTGCCGCTGGCATTAGCTCTAGTGCTCGCGGCCGCCTCCAGCGGCATAACGCAATCCGTCAAGCTTCCCACCGGCTGGAAGACGCCCAGCGAGCTTTACGCCAAGCTGGCCAAAGTGCCCGCGGATCAGCTTGAAAAGATACTTTACACTGGCGCGAAGCAAGAGGGTGCCGTTACCTATGCCGGTCCAGCCGAGGAGAGGCAGATGGCAAAACTCATGGCAGGCTTTATGGCGAAGTACCCGGGCATCAACGCGAAGAGCATGGGCGGCCAGCAGGAGGACATCAGCAACCGCATCATCGCCGAAGCGCGCGCCGGCCGGAGCACTTTCGACATCATCAGCGTCGGCACGTTCCTGGGAGAGTACCGCGAGGTCAAGGCCCTGGCCGAGATCCACGACCTGGTCGGCAACGCTCGCTATCCCGCCCAGTTCCGGGCCAATGACTATTACTCCTGGAACCTGTTGAGCATGGTGATCGCCTACAACACCAACTTGGTGAAGGCGTCCGAAGCCCCCAGGGGTTACATGGACATGCTGGATCCCAAGTGGAAGGGCAAGTTTTCGGTCGACAACACGCCCGACACCTGGATCTTTGGAATGCTGAACAAGTGGGGTTACGAGAAGAGCTATAACTATCAGAAGCAGCTTATCCAGGACCAGAAGGCCCTGATCCGCAGGGGTCACACGAACATGACGAACCTGCTGATCGCCGGCGCCTTCCCGGTGGCCATCGAGCTGTACTCGTATAAGGTGGCGCTCATGAAGAACCAGGGCGCTCCCATCGAAATGGTCTTAGCCAAGGAGTTCGTCTCCGCCGAGGCCAGCGGCGTTGGCATCAGCAGCCGGGCTAAGAATCCGTACACGGCGCTGCTGTTCGCCCGTTACCATGTAGACCCCAAGGGAGGGCAGAAGGTTTTGGCTCAGTTCGGGCGCGCTATGGCGCACCCGGACACCAAGCTCAAGTACAAGGAGCTGCAGCGGCTGACCGCCCAGGACACCCTGGACCGGATGTCGCTCCTGACCGCCAAGGAGCTGATCGAGTTCAGCAAGCCGTACACCAAGATCATCAAGGAGATTTACAACCCGGCCTTCCGGGGCCAGTAATTAAACACAATACGACGCGTATCCCCGGCCACCGACGCCTCGTATCTGGGGCCGGTTCCGGCCGGGGAGCCTCTCCCTCCATTCATCTGATCGTTACCCATGACCGGGGTTAGGGAAGCATGAGTAGACGTTAGGAAAATTTTTTGCCATGAGTTTCCAAGCCGCTTCGGTATCATCGAAACGCTCCCTGAGGTTGCCTCTTCAGTGGCCGCACTGGCTCAACGGCCAGAACATCGGCGTGGGTTTCCTGACCCTGCTGCTGCTCTGGCTGATCATGGTCCCCATGGCGTTGGTGATTTGGGGGGCCTTTCGCGACGGGCAACCAGGCCAGCCCGGCGTCTACACCCTGATGAAATTTGTCGACGCCTACTCGGGAACCCTGGTGCAAACCGTCAGCAACACCCTAATTTTCGCCTTGGGCGCTGCCATTTTGGCCGTGACGCTCGGCACCTTTCTGGCCTGGGTCACGGAACGGACCGACGCTCCGTTGCGGCCGTTGATTTACGCCATATCTTTGTTCCCGCTGATCGCCCCGGGCGTCCTGATGGCCAGCGCCTGGGTGCTGGTGCTCCACCCCAAGATCGGCATCATCAACGTGTGGGCTCGCTCTATGTTCGGCATCGAGGGTATTCTATTTAATGGCTACAGCATGGGCGGCATGATCTGGGCCCAGGCCATCGATCAGGTTTCGCTGCCCTTCTTGCTGATGTGCGCGGCCTTTCGTTCCATGGACCCGTCACTCGAGGAAGCCTCCCTCGTGTCGGGCGCCCGATTTGCGACCACCATGCGTAGGGTCACCCTGCCGCTGCTGTTGCCCGCTCTGCTGGCGATTTTCTTGCTCGTTTTCGTCCGCGCTATCGAGAGCTTCGACGTGCCTGCGGTGCTGGGAGTGCCGGGCGGCGTTCCGGTGTTCGCCACCCAGGTCTTTCTGGCGGTATGGGATGTGCCCCAGGACTACAACGTGGCCTCGGCGTTCGGCGTCGGCTACCTGACCATCAGCCTTTTCCTGCTCTTTCTTTATCACCGCGCAACCCGCATGTCCGAGCGTTACGTGACGGTGAGCGGCAAGGCTTTCCGGCCCCGGCGCATGCAGCTGGGAAGCTGGCGCTGGCCGGTGAGCCTCCTGAGCATGCTGCTGTTGACGATCAGCGTGGGCCTACCCGTCTTTGTCTTCACGTGGACTTCGTTCCTGAAGTTCTACCAGATTCCTTCCCTCTCCCAACTGTCCCACTTCACCCTGGACAACTACCGGGAGATCCTGGAATTGCCCTATACGCTGCAAAGTATTTACAACACCCTGCTGGTCGGCATCTTGTCGGCGCTGATCATTATCGTGATTGCGGCCACCATTTCCTGGATCGTCCTCCGTAGCCGCATCAGAGGAAGAAAGTTTTTGGATTTCCTATCTTTCGCGCCCATCGCCATACCCGGCACGGTCATGGGCCTGGCTTTGTTGTGGCTTTACCTGGTAGTGCCCATCCCCATCTACGCCACGCTGTGGATTCTGGTCGTGGCCTTCGTGGGCAAGTACATCACGGTGGCCGTGCGCTCGACCCACGCTTCGATGCATCAGATCAGCAAAGAGCTCGAAGAGGTCTCCACCGTCAGCGGTGCCTCGTGGATCCGGACCTTCCGGTCCGTGGTGCTGCCGCTGATGGCCCCGGGCCTGGTGGTAGCGTTTATCTATAGCTTGTCATTGACGTTCAAGGTTCTTTCGATGCCCATCCTGCTTGGAAGCGTGGACACCAGGCTGATGTCGGTAACGATATACAATCTTTACCAGGACGGACAGTACCCGATGCTTTCCGCCATGGGCGTCCTGCTGCTATTGATCGTACTCACGCTGTCCCTGATCGGCGCTTACATCGGCAGGCGCTTCGGCGTGAAGCCGGACTGAGGAGCCTGTCCCGCAGACCAACTGTTTCGGGAGGAACCCAGAGAGCCATACGGACCCAACTCCAAGGGAGAGCTTTTGGCAAATCTTACGAGAGCCCTTGGACTATCAACATAGATGCTACGATGCTAGCCCCGACCCCTATAGCGGTCTCTCGACGCGGAGGTAAGACCTTACCTGTGCTTCTGAGGGTGCGAACACGGGCCTAACATCGTGGTCTACCCACAAAAGAACTGGTATGCAGGTGTGAAAAAGGAGGATCTGCCGGAGATAGTAGATTCCTTAGCAGGGGGACCCGCCGTGAGCCGGCTCGACACCATTGATCCGTCCTTAGAAGGATCTCATCTACGGGCTGCTGGATACCGGCGTATACTAAAAATACGCACAGCTACGACAACGATTAAGAGTCCCTTTCGCTATCCCAATTTTATTTGTGATTGAGGTCAGGGAACTGAACAGGAACCCGAACAAGGCTAAGGGCGGTCTTGACCGCTTTCTGACTCTGGGGAGCCTTAGCGAATGACCTCGACGCGGGCGTGGTGTCCAGGGGCTCTCGCGAGCGCGGTATCCCGTGTAATGAGCGGGGCATCGAGCGCTTCGGCAAGAGCGACGTAAGCCGCATCGTACGCCGTCAGGTTGCGCCGGAGCGCCCATATTCTGAAGAGAAAAACGTCGTGCGGGTAACGATTCAGCGGTAGATCAGCGAGATCTTCGAGCGCTTGCTCGCTCCGCTCGACGTCCATTTCGCCGGAGAAGGTGTAGCGACGCAAGACCTGAACGACCTCGAGATCGAGCACATGCGGGGCATGCAAGGTGTCGTTCTCGGCGAACAGTCTTTCAGCGACCTTCCCTGCCGCCGGTGTGTTGAGCAGCACTTCCAGAAGCGCGGAGGCGTCGATGACGATCACTGGCGCTGGCGCACGGCGCGTACGGCTTTGGCAGGAGGGACATGCGGCTTGACAGACTCCCGGTGTGCCAAACGCCGCCGCAGATCGTCGAGAGTGGGTCGCTCCGCAAGGCGTTCCACTTCGTGGAGCAGATAGTCGGACAGTGAAAGCCCTTCCATCGCCGCCCGGGCTTTTAATTTTCGATGAACCTCGTCGGGAACATGCCGGAGCTGAATCATCTTGGACATGCAGACAACATATATGTATGTAGCACACATGTCAACCTGCGTGGGATGAACCGAATCGGACAAACCCCCTGAGCAGAAAAAAAGGCTCTCCGGTGACGACTGTTCGATTTCACTGAAGGGACCCGCCCCAGCATGACCCGTTTTTCTCCCCGGTTGCTGGACACCTGCTTATTCTAGAAATAAGCGCAGCTACGATGCCGATAGAGAGTCCCTTTTGCTAACCCACATTGATTTGTGATCGACGTCAGGGAACTGAAGAGGAACTCGAAAAGAGCTAATGGGTGACCCCTTTGTCCCCCCATCTACGATCTGCTGGATACCGGTGTATACTAGAAAGAACCGCACCTTGCGAGACATCGCCGCAGAAAAATTTGAACGAAATGCCAAGGTCCAAGATCTGACCCTCAATCTCTTGACTCGCCATGCGGCGGACGCCATTTGAATTTCACTCTTCTCGTCGAGGAAAATTAGTATTGTGTCCCCGGAATTCGGAAATATGATATTGTGGAGGGACTAAGGATGACTGATAAATCAAAAGATGTTCAAGACCACTACACTCATGGCAGGTTATTGCAATCCATTTTCGAGTTCCTTCAAGCGCGAGGAGTCGATCCGCTACACCCGAGCTGCGACGACCTATTCAAATGCGACCAGATCCACGGCCGGGGAATCATCGCAACACGAGAACACTTTGAATACGCCGGGATCACGTCAGGCATGCGTGTTCTGGATGTTGGCTGCGCTATCGGAGGCTCGTCGCGTTACATTGCGACCGCGTGTGACTGTCGGGTGACGGGAATCGATCTCAGCGAGGAGTTTATTGACGCCGCGCGTGAGTTGACCAAGCGATGCGGTCTGGAAGAGAGGATCGAGTATTTTCATGCCAACGCCCTCGATATGCCTTTCGAAGACACGACCTTTGACCACGTCTGGTGCCACAATGTCACCATGAACATAGAAGATAAATCTCGGTTGGCTGCGGAGATCGCGCGCGTCCTCAAGCCGGGCGGTCGTTTTTCCTGTGCTGAAATTACCCGTGGTACCGGAGGCGAACCCTTTTATCCTTTGCCTTGGGCATCGGATCCATCTTCCAGTTTTTTGGTAACGCAAGACGAGATGCGGACGATATTGGAAACCGCAGCCTTGCGTATAATCAAGCAAGTCGACCTGACCGAGCCTAATATGGCCTATCGGAGGGAAGTGAGGGAGCGCGCCAAACGGGGTGAGCCGCTTTTGAGTGTCAACCCGATGTACCTCAAATACGGCGACGTTTTCCTCGAACAGGGTCAAAACGTCAATAAAAGCGCCGAGGACGGGCGGCTGGTCGAGCAGCTCATCATTGCCGAGAAGGCTTAAAAAACATCGGGCCAGACTTTATTCATTGAGACCGCCGGAAGATTGTAGAGAGTGAAACGTCAGACCCCGCCACCCGACCAACCCCGACCCCTTATCCCCCCTTACGGTATGATTGTTAGGCGCAGCGATAATCCCTGATGAATGGATTTGAATGGGCACGTTTGAGGCCGTCAGCGTTGATTGGCAGGTCACATGCCGTCAGTAAGAAACAGAGTGCTTCCATTGAATAAACTGATTTTACAAATGCACGGAATTCGGAGTCATCCGAGGGGCTGAAATGTCCATGTGCCGATTGCCCACGAAACTCAATCGCACGTTTCAGGTGCATAATGATCGCGTCATCGACAATAGAGGGACCAAACTTCTCTTTGACCTTATTTACGATGCGCAGAAACCTTGCTTCGTGCGATTCTGTCTTTATCGGTTTCAGAGCGCCTATAATACGACCCTTGATTTCTCCGTGCCCCAGTTCTGAGGCCTTCTCCGACGCGGTTTCCGCTATGAGT
>JAPUHZ010000081.1 GCA_027297485.1 Deltaproteobacteria bacterium | reverse complement strand
CTTAGTAGCAATCTGGAGATCCGAGAGGGAAATGGTAAAACTGCTCCAGGAGGGAAAGTTTCGATGAATCTTCCTAGTGGGCCATACAAGGCTATATGGATCGACCCAAAGACGGGACAGATTTCTAAGAAGGGAACTTTTTATTCAACTAAAGGCTCAGCGATTATTGGACATCCTGCCTTCACTGAAGATGTAGTGTTGTGGATAATTTCAACTAACCTTCTGACGACCCCTCTCTAGTTTCTATTGTATCTTCGAATAGAAGAGCCCTTAGTCGAGGAAAATCTGGTCAAGGCAGCGAAACATGCCCTCGCCCGTAGGACATACACTTGCAGGTCTCTGTGGATTTATGCTGGCCCAAAACCACGTGAATATCCATAGATGGGGATGGTTCCTGGTCGGTTCTGTAGTCATCGCCAACCTGGCGGATCTTGATTTTCTGCCTGGAATGTTGCTGGGCGACCTGAGAACGTTCCATCATCAAGCATCTCACAGCCTGACGGCGGTAGTCATTGTCAGTCTATTGATAAGCGGCCTGACAAAAGGGTGTGGGTTAAACAGGGTGGCATTGGGGATCTGGGGCGGGGTATTGTATCTGAGTCATATAGTCCTTGACTTACTGGTGAATGACCCTAGCCCTCCTTTCGGCGTTCAATTTCTGTGGCCTTTTTCCGAAACATATTTTATCTCGCCCATTACTCCATTTGCGAGCTTTGACTACTTTAATCCTACTATTGGGATTCTCACTTCCCTGCTCAGCGTTCACAATCTCAACACCATTATATGGGAAACCGTCTTGATGACCCCGTTGGTTGGTCTGGCCTGGTATGTCGGGAGATATAGTAGTGGAAGACACTTTAAAAGATAACCCTACCCTTTCCGTCGTAGTCCCGGTTTATAACGAGGAGGAGAGTATCCCTCCCTTGTACCGTAAGATTCGCGAAGTATGCGAGTCACTGGGCAAGAGTTATGAGATCGTCTTTGTGGACGACGGCAGCCGGGACCGGACATTCGAGCTTCTGGAACGAATTCACAGGCATAATGATCGTGTAAAGGTGATCCGTTTCCGGAAAAACTACGGCCAGACAGCGGCCATGGCGGCCGGTTTTAAGTTCGCCAGAGGTGACGTCATTGTGAGCATGGACGGCGACCTCCAGAATGACCCGGCGGACATTCCACTCCTCCTTAGTAAGCTGGAGGAAGGGTATGATCTGGCAAACGGCTGGCGGGTCAACCGTCAAGATTCCTTCCTCAGCCGCCGCCTGCCTTCGAAGATCGCTAATCGGCTGATCTCGTTTATAACTGGCGTGTATCTGCATGACTACGGTTGTTCGCTTAAGGCCTTGCGCCGCGATATCGCCAAGGAGCTTAAGCTTTACGGAGAGATGCACCGTTTTATTCCCGCGCTGGCCGCCGACTTAGGCGCAGCGATTGCTGAGGTGCCCGTCCACCACCATCCCCGAAGGTGTGGCCGCTCCAAATATGGGCTTTCTCGAACCCTCCGGGTGTTTGTTGATCTAATGACGGTAAAGTTTCTCTCCGGATATTCTACCCGCCCTGGCCACCTGTTTGGCTTATGCGGGGTGTTTGCCATGCTCGGTGGTTTAGGTATCACTTTTTACTTGGGGATCTTGCGTCTCTTCCACCAAACTTCACTTGCTAACCGGCCTCTCCTGCTTCTCGGTATCCTCCTCATAATCACGGGTGTGCAGTTCATCACTATGGGGCTTTTGGGCGAGATGCTCTCCCGCGTCTATTACGAAAACCAGGAAAAACCCACATATACGATCAAGGAGATATTGAGTTCAGAGAGCCCCGGCACCCGCCTCAGTGGAAAACCAATCCACCGGGTAAGCAGCCTTCCTTCAGATCGCGTGATCGCTTCGTGAAGTTTTGAGGAGGTCTAAGAATCCATAGGCTACTCTTATACAAGAGCAGATCTGCCTGCCTTGGTCTTGAATTTATATCATGTCGTCCAAAGATTTTTCTGAAAAAGCTTCATTGATTGAAACAATGGGATCGGAGCATACCGGTCGAGGGCGAGATTGGTATGGGCATCTGGGTGGATTGCTGCCGATTCTCACTGTGTATCTCATCCTGGCCTTCTATAGAATTGACAGCCAGAGCCTGTGGACGGATGAGGTCATCAGTTTGCAAAGAGCTGCTCCCACAAAGCTCATCCAGAAGGGTTGGCCCCTTTACTTTGCCTTGCTGTCCTTGTGGAAGCAAGCAGGAACCTCAGAACTAGCGCTTCGGTCCCTTTCGGTCCTCTTGGGAGCGGTGGCGGTTTGCCTCGTCTACGTCCTGAGTTTTACCCTGTTCAATCGGCGGGTGACACTGATTGGGACAGCCCTCTTTGCAACCTCGCCATTCCTTATTTGGTATAGTCAGGAAGTCCGATATGTCATTCTAATGCTTGTGACTGCAGTCCTCACAATGTACGCAATTCAACGGGTAATCTCTCGCGATAGTCTCGGGTGGTGGCTGACATATGGCAGCACAGTTATTCTGGCCTTATCTTCCTTTATATCGACCCTCTTGCTCCCCGTGGCCCAAGGGCTGTATCTCTTGTGGTCCCCATCTCGCCGTCCCTTGCTGCGAAAATGGTTGGTTTGTCAGATGCTGGTCTTTGCTCTCTTCGTGTGGTGGGCCGGCGGAATCTTCCAGAAACCATTCGTGGAAACCACAGTCAGCGGTCAGCAGACCTTCTCCTTTGACCCCAAACGATTATCTAGCGGCACTCCCAAAGAGCTCACAGCGGCAATGGTTCCCTACACCTTTTTTGCTTTCAGTACCGGTTTTTCCCTGGGGCCATCACTTCGGGATCTCCATGTGTCACGGTCGTTCGCAACACTAGTACCTCACATGCCGACTCTCTTAATCTCCAGCATTCTATATGGAGGCCTCTTTTTTTTGGGGCTGATTGCCATATGGCGCCAACCAGATGTTGGGATGTTTCTCACGTTGTGGGTTGGTGTGCCCATTATAGGAGCACTTGGAGTTTCAGCACTAACAAACATGGCTTATAACGTACGATATGTGGCCATGGCGTTGCCCGCTTATACCCTCATTCTGGCTGCAGGAATTGCCGGATTCCGACGGCCCGTGGTTCAAATTACACTCCTGGCCGCTGTACTGTTTGTCCATGGTCTTTCGCTTGCAAATTACTACCTTGACGCACGGTACGCTCGAGAAGATGTTCGAGCTGCTGCACGGTACCTAGCGTCGGTTGCCCATCCCAAAGATGTCATCCTGGTTGTAGGGAACACAACTGCACTGCGTTACTATTACAAAGGGAACGTGCCAATCGTTAGTTGGAGTGGATCAACTAACAGTGATCAGTCGGCCGTCACTAAGCGTTTACGAGAACTCAGTAAAGAACATAATCGCCTGTGGCTTGTTGCGGTCCGACCCTGGGAGACGGACCCGAAAGGGAATGTGAAAACAGCGCTGATCAATATGTATGACCTTGTTGAGCATAAGGAATTGCCAGGAGTAGATATCTATTCTTATCAGCTATCCGAACCCCTTTCCCGACCTTCCGCGCAAAGAAGCTGAAACCAGGCGTGACCCGTCGGGAGACTGTCAAAGGAACGAGGGTTAACTTTAGAGGATGAACAATGAGTAGTGCATTTTCTCCTGGACGAGATGGCTCATGAGAAGCTGGTTAAATAACAGGCGCTTTGCAATCTTGACTGCTTCTATATTGACTTTCCTAATTCGTCTCAATACCAGCTTGGCCCTAAAGACGTATCAATTTCCACCGGTCACACCCGGACGCCGACCGCATTGGACGTTCGGCTTCGAGTGGTGACAGATCGCGAGATGGCTTGGCAAAAGTGATTCCTATACGAACAGATCATTTTATCGGCTTTTTCCTTGGCGGAAACTTGCATAAGAAAAATTTGAGAAAGGTGCTTCAGCACTTACCACTCACTGGTGCGTGTGAACTCATGTGTCATCCGGGTTTAGATGATCCAAATACTCGCTATAACCATTGGGGATATCACTGGGCAGATGAACTGAGTGCCCTTACCGACCAGCTCATCTCCCACCACCAGCTTGCAAACCTACCCTGAATCCTCAAGGGACTTTGGCCAGTAACGTGTTCAAAATGAAATGGAATTTTACTGGAGAAATTGATATGCATTCTGCCGAAGCCAGGGAACTCTTGCGCTGATATTCACATCGAAAATAGGCGACAGACGGCAAGGATATAAACGAACTTTAAACCTGTCTTAGCTATGTGATTCGCAATATCCATAGAATCCCTTGCAGGGGCTTTTTCAGATCTCCCGGAAAGGCTTTTAAGTAATCGGCCGAGAATCTCTATGTTCAATTACTTGTCAATCAGTCCACTAGCAAGTCAGGCATGATGCAGCTCACTCAAAACTATAGAAGCGGCGCCTTAGCATTACTTAATGCGCCAACACCACGAGCTGACAAGCCTGGAGTGATCGTGCGGAATATGTTTTCGCTGATCTCATCGGGCACTGAGACAATGAAAGTGAGGGAGGCAGCAAAGAATCTCCTCGGCAAGGCCCGTGCACGGCCGGAGCAGGTGCAGCAGGTCATCGAGTCGGTCCACCAAGTCGGCCTCATGGCTACGTATCAAAAGGTTATGAACCGACTCGATAGACTGACCCCCCTGGGGTACAGTTCCGCCGGTGTGGTGTGGGAGGTTGGAGAGGGAAGCAATGAGCTTACAATTGGCGACAGAGTTGCCTGTGCCGGTGCGGAGTATGCGCACCATGCTGTATTTATATTTGTTCCGAAGAGCCTGTGCGTTGCGATCCCCCATGGGATAACCTCACAGGAAGCTGCTTTCACCACGGTTGGGGCCGTTGCCCTACAGGGGATGCGGCAAGGAGATGTAC
>JAPUHZ010000080.1 GCA_027297485.1 Deltaproteobacteria bacterium | reverse complement strand
CTGTACAGGAGCAGTCCCGCCCCAGAACTCGCGCTGACCGGTCATTGCCTGAACGTGCCCATCCCACTCCAGCGTGAAGGCTGTCAGGCCTAACTTGACTGCGGCTCTGACCTTCTCCTGAGTCTCCGGCTCCGTGGCGTAGCGGCGGATGACCTCGATCTGGCGCTCACCGTGGCCAACGTCCTGCTCCGCGTGGAGCCTGTAAGTCTCGGCGGCGCGCTCCGAGAATCCATAATAGCCCGTCAACTCGCGGTACACCTTAGCAGAAACTCTGTCAGGCCCGCCCAGTTGACTCTCCACGAAGCTCAGCAGCGCCACTCCCTCCAGCGCGGAGCGTCGTTGGCAACCGCCGATGATCATCTCGATGGCAGCCATGGTCCCCGGGGCGGGCTCGGCACGGTCTGCCTCCGCGCGTGAAATCCCACCCTCATCGAGAAACTGGAGCATAATGTCGATGTGGGTTCGAGGACCCGATAGCTCCTCCATAAAATTCTCCAACACCACGTCCATGAGATCGTACTGCTTCTCGGACACAGCGTTCACCGCAATATAACCGAAGAAAATGGGGTTGGTACGCACACGCAGATAGTGCTGGACCTCTCCCAGGATGATTTGACTGCGGGTCCAGCGGTGCTGTAAAATTCCCTGAAACCAAGGATGTTGTTCCATTGGCACTTCTTTAGTATATCCCCACAATTCGGCAACAAATTCATCAGGAGACATGAATCGGTTTTTATCTAAAAGGAGTCGAAATGTCTATCGAGCAATTATTCTAAGCAGCCAAGAAAGAGAATCTTAACTGAGTCTGATAGGGAGGCAGAGGAAAAATTATGAAGGCAAAATGGATAATAGCAGGAGTCTTATGCGTGTCGTTCTTTCTGCTCGATCAGCAAAAAATAGAGGCGCAGGGCATGATTGAATATGGCAAGCAGTTAGAAGGCCTAAAAAAAAGGCGACCCTCAGGTAAAAGGATGAGATTGCCGCCTGTGACCAGAGGAGGTGCCAATCCCGGCGGGAATTCGGAGACTATCGAGAACTCATCGCTTGCGACTGTTCCCTCTATGCTTGCCGTCAAGGGGAGTGAAGCCAACCTTCATGTTAGCCAAGATGCCCATTCTGAGGTCATTACGAGATTGGAGCGAGGGGAAAAGTTAACAACCCTTGGCACAGCCTTTGGGAGCGGCGGGGTCTGGTATATGGTTAAGACCCAGAAAGGCACTATCGGTTGGGTTAGCTCTTCCAACGTGGCAGATGTTTCCGGAAATAAAAAGTAATGGGGAAAGGGGAAAAGGTTGTGCAGTTTACAATAGCCTTAGAAGTAGTCAGTCGGAATAGACTGACCAATCTACCTTATATTTATAGCACCATCACTGATCGTTCAACACATCTTTATAGACTGTGAGCCGCTCGATATTTCCCTTGTCATTTTCGGAATTGCGAAAACGCGAAAGTAAAATGCTGCGATTCACGAGCACGAACCACGGGCACGTCTTTTTCTCCAATGGAGCGGAGGCCCGGAAATAGGGAACTCTCAAAAAAGGAGCGCGCAGTTCGACCGTGAGTTCACCGCCGAACGGCACCTTCCTGGGAAAGCCAAGATCGACCTAAAACACTTCGGTGTCCTGGAAGTAGATCGTAGAAGCCATACTCTATCCCTCGATTGCAGCATACCATCCCCGGAAATTCCCCATGGGCATTGCAAGCCCCGTAGAGCCCTCTTAGTAGAGCCGACCCACCTCTTGCTTTCACTTTGAAAGCAACCTAGACTTAATCAATGAAGAGAGGGGCCACTTTTGACAGCTCCTTTTGGGTACACGCGGTTTATCTGGATCTTGTTGACTTTCTGCTTTCAGATTTTGAGTTAGTCTGCACCAGGGCAGTGGGAAAGGAGTTAGGGCGCAATAACCCAACGAGCCTCCGACTCAAGGCATTACTGGCAGACAAAACCATCAAACAAGCTGCACCAAAATCCGAAAAGATTAAATTGTATGGAGATGGAGAAAGAGCTGCCATTAATCTCGCGTTGGAGCGAAAGCTCCTATTGCTTATTGATGACTGGAGACCTTATGAAGCGGCACATTCAGCCGGAGTCGAGGTCGTCAACTCTCTAGCCTACTTGGTCGGGCTCTATGAACAAAAACGGATCACGCCAGAACGAGCATTACATGCATTGGCAAGGATAGCGCGCCGCGGAACTCTTAGACCCGAATGGGTACAGTCTGCGGTGAGGATCGTATCGGAGATCCGACGGAAAGGAGAAAATTGATGAAAAAGGAAAAACAGAAGAAAATAACTCTTACCGTAAGATTAACGGATGAGGAAGATCAGGTTTTAAGGCGTCTCTGCATACTTAAAAAGACTAGCAAGACTGGATACCTTACTCGCCTGGCTAAAGACCAGGCTAAGAGAGGGCTTCTCGACTATGCCACTGGAGAATACCTGGAAGGAAAGGCGTCCTTAAGCGAGCTGGCGAAAAAGACTGGCCTGGATGTGCCCACGATTATGGATGAGATTGCCAGAATCAAAGGGGGCGAGAAGCGGGTAGTTGAGGCCTTTTTATCCGCCGTGGAAACGCTCTCGAAGGTAAACCAAGATCCAGAGTTCTATAATCTAGCTGTCAAAGCCATCCGAGAATAAACGCCGGCCTTGTCGGCGACGGTAATCTCCTCCCAAGGCTTCAGGGATCTTTAGAAAGGGCCTGCACTATTTCAGTCCTAAGGGGCTCCGTCCTCGCTTCAAGTGGCCTGCGGTCCAAGCGCTTTTTCCCTCATCCCTATGGCGGAACGGTTACTTCCTGGGAAAGCCGAGATCGGGCTAAGACACTCCGGTGTCCGGGATTACGTTAGAAGCCACATCCTATCCCTCAATTGCAGCATACTGTCTCCGGAATTTCCTCCTCACGAAAAGACTCCGGTCCAAGAAAGGTTCGCGACCCCTTTTTCCCTAAAAAGTAACGGGGAAAGTCCAAGCTTCCCCTCGACCCCCCTCCCATGGTCGCTTGCTCGGGACACCATCCTAGATTAGTCCGGTAGCATCTGTGGCTTGCCATGAGCGAGCGAAGCGAGTCGAATGGTGGAGGCAGGGGGAATCGAACCCCCGTCCAAAAGCCCCCAAGCCGGTGTTACCAAGTGATAAAGAGTGACAAAGCGCATGCAATATAAGTCATTTTGCACCAGCCCCTTGTCACTGAGGGCTAAGGATTGTTACCCAGAGTTGGCACAAAGCCGGAACGTTTGGAGGTAGGGGGGGAGGGGTGGTTTCGGTTTGCCTTTAGAAATGCCCCTATGGAGGAGGCAAGTAAAAATTTTCACCATTTACACGAGTCCCGGTCATTCAAATCGGAGTGTTAACCTGTTTGCTGAAGGTAAAATTCGCCGGGAGTAGATCGCGTCACAATGAAGAGTTAAGGCTTTGTGGCGTGGCATCCTGAACTCATCTAAGCACGTGAGAGGTCCCCTTGTAGGGCCACTCGGACGCAACTTTTAAAATGCAAATTCTATTAAGGCTCGGACCCGCTGGGCTTGGGTTTGCTGAGGGTTAGACCGCTATAACGCATCTCTAAAGAGCTATTTAAATGCGTCCTACAGGCCATTGGACAAGAAAACGGCGGCCCGATGGTGGACCGCCTCTTCGAGTAAAGAGCTGGAGATACTTACGTGTGAGTGATAGGAGTGATAGGAGATTCCTTTTAGGAGTCAGTCTAGCCTATGTTCATAAGCCCCATGAGGCTTCCAGAGGTAAGGCTGGACATCTGCCCACCGATTGGGGTAAGAGGCTTTTAAATCAACTGGCTATAGGAAGGGTCAAAGATGATCTCTCTTTTTCTATGGTTCTTGTCCGGAGGTGCGTGGGATTCTTCCCAGAGGCCTAAATGTTGAAGGATTTTTCTAATAACCTCTGGCTGGTCAATGAAGCTAATGATTCTCATTTCGCCCGAGCACTTGGGGCAGACAAGAGGGTTAGTTTGGTAGACCTTTCTGATAAAGTAAGGACCCTTTCGGTTTGTTTGATCAACCCTCGCTTCGAGCCGTCGTACTGGGGGTTGG
>JAPUHZ010000008.1 GCA_027297485.1 Deltaproteobacteria bacterium | reverse complement strand
AAACGACTGCGCCCGCGAATCACCAAATTGTCGTCGCCACAGACTGGTCCAACGCCAATTCACAGCCCGCTCCACAAGGTCTGCCCGGACAGCATTCCTCTCAACGTAACAGCAAACCGTTAATAAATATTCGTCCCTTTGTATAATGAACGACTTGAAGTGATCCTGATACAAGTGACCGGTGCCTGCGCTATGATGATGCGCATGCCACCAGCGCAGTTCGCAATGGTCTGCGAATGCCCTGCACCTATCACAAGTCAGAAGAAATACCAGAAAAAGGTTTCTGACACCTTTTCTCACGCACACCGATTCGAAGGGGGGAGTTCTAATCTCCAAGAGGCGAACGCGCTTCTTCGCCCTTGCCAAGATCCGTTTCTTAACATAGTATTTCTTCACAATTGCTTCATCTGGCAAGATATTTTGGCTAATGCTATTGGTTTCAACCATTGTTCTGGAATTCGTGATAAGGGCGGGTAAGGTTGGTCGATAACGTATAGAGCTCATGAGCGATTTGGCAGATACAGTAAGGAGCATCCCTCTATTCTCTGGACTATCGCGTGAGGACATAGCCAAGATCCTCGGTAAGCTGGAGGAGAAGTCTTTCAGTACCGGAACGACGATCTTCTCTCAGGGAGAGGTGGGAGATGCATTCTACCTGATTCAATCGGGTGCGGTTCAGGTAGTGCTGGAAAGCAAAACGGTGAGGCCCGAAGGAATCATCGTTCTGGGACCGCTGGATTGGTTCGGGGAGATGGCCCTGCTGTCGGACGAGCCCCGCTCTGCAACCATCATAACTGTCAATGATACCACGGTGTGGAGGCTTAGCCGAGAAGACTGGGATGAGTTGATCGAAAAGCATCCCACCTGGCTGCTACACTTCTGTTCTAGCCTCAGTAAAAATCTTGCCCTTCTGGATCAGCGATATTCCAAAGGCCGCGATACCTTCAACACCGTAGCTGAGGAGATTTACAGCTCAAGACCTCCAAAAGAACAGGAGTTTTTACGTCGCACCTCGATGCTAACAACTTTAGACCCTAAGGCTGTTGGTCTCCTTCTGCGGACTGAAGGGGCACGGGGGTTACTGGCCGACCTGGAAAAAAGTCAACTCCCCCTAATTCAACCTTTGGAAGGTGGTGGATTTGAGCTGCAAGGTTTCTTTAAGGACTTTTTAGGAGAAAAGCTCCTTGCCGTGGAGGGGGAAGAAACAAGGGATCGGCTACACATCCAACTGGCCATACAGTATGAGGTGCTTGAAACCTGGGATCTCGCGATCCACCACTCCATAGAAGCGCAAGATTGGCTTGGAGCTGCTAGGCTTCTTATCGCCCATAAAGAAGAGTTACTCAACGGTAACGCCTCATTTCTAAGAGATGCTCTGCAAAGGATTTCCCGGGACGTCATTTTTTATGATCTACGCTTAGTTCACCTAAAGGCTAACACCCTGGATCATTTAGGGGACTTTAAGGGTGCGATCCGGACATATCAAGAGGTCCTCTCCCATAGAGGATCAGAAATCGTAGGGGCCGATACTGTAGCCCGGTATCGAGACATGGCGGACATCCTGGTGCAAAGGAAGGATTACCCACATGCACTCAGCTGTTTGCGCAGCGCCGTCAACCTCATGGAGCAAGAGACAGCGACTGGTGAACCTTACCGGGATATTGAAAAGGCCGAAGAAGCGTTTCCGCCTTCAAAGCTAATTTCAGGAGAGGGTTCGATCCGGTCAAAACTGGCGTCATTTTTTTCTCGTCTCTACCGAGAACCGTCTTTGAGTAGGTGGATCGGGGGAATTTTGGGTCTTGTGGTCTGGGGTTATCTATGGTTCTGGACACCTGATATCGGTCTGGAACCTAAAGCAACCAAACAACTTGCCCTGCTCTGCCTGACGTTGATCTATTGGGTATTTTGGGTCTTCCCAGATTACGGAGTTGCTCTCATCTTTCCGCTAGCGTTAATATTCACTGGCTTGACTACACCGGAAAGCGCTCTCGGCGGCTTTGTCAGCACCACATGGTTCATGACCCTGGGAGTTCTGGGTCTAGGGGCAGCTATGACCGGATCTGGTCTCTTTTATCGCCTTTCGCTGCAGTTGGTTAAATTCGTTCCTTTAACTTACCGCTGGCAGACCATAGCACTGGGCTTCATGGGAGTCGTTGTCACCGCGCTCATCCCACAGCAAAGCGCTCGTACCACAATTATCAGTCAGTTGGTCTTAAATCTATCTGAGAGTCTAGGTTACAAAAACCCTTCTAGGGCCTCCACCGGCCTCTTTGCTGCTAGCTTCTTGGGGCTGGGACAACTTGGCTTTCTCTACCTCACCGGGTCCACGGCAACCCTCTTAGCCTGGGGACTCCTTCCAGATGATACCCGAGCCCAGTTTACCTGGGGTTACTGGTTTGTAGCCACATTACCCCCTACCTTAGTTGTCATCGCCGTTGTGATTTTGAGCATCAACCTTCTCTTTCGGCCTGAGTCTCAGGCACAGGTCTCCTACGACATGGTCGACACGCAACTTGAGATCCTCGGACCTTTGACCCAAGTGGAGTGGGTTACCCTGGGAACACTTTGCTTCATGGTGACAGGCTGGCTCACGCTTTCCTATCACGGGATCCAGGGCGCATGGATTGCCCTCGCCGGGCTTTGTGTCCTGATCAATACAGGGGTATTGGGATGGGGTAGGTTGAAGAAGGGAATCGATTGGGAGTTGCTAATTTATTTGGGCGTTATGGTAAGTATCCCCACCATTCTTGCGAACGCCGGAATCGATGCATGGCTAGTGGGTGTCCTTTCCCCGCTGGTTTTACCGTTCGTGGATTCGCCCGCCCTCTCCCTTGTCATCATCGCACTTATCGCCTTCGCGTTGAGGTTACTTTTTACCAGCCGCCTTACTGTCATTACGCTCTCTATTGCCCTAGTCCCATTGTCCGGCGAAATGGGGATTAGCCCTTGGATTATAATCATGATTGTCCTTATGGGGTCAGAGGTTTGGTTCTTCCCGTTTCAAGTAGATTGGCACACACTCGCCTACTCCACCACCGAGGGAAAAGGATTTTCCTACCCCCTCATGTGTCGCATCAATCCGTTCTATGCCCTCGCCTACATCTTGGCCCTGATCGCGGCTATTCCTTACTGGAGATATTTGGGCCTGATAGGTTGAGACCAACAGCTCTTAAACGGTAACTTTCGAGGTTCCTGGTGAGAGAGAGCAGTCGCTGCCCTGGGGTCGCCCGACCAGCTACCCGCTGATCTTTTGCCGTTGTGCTTTAGATGGATTGACAACGCTTTCTTCTGGCCTATGAGGTCAGAGTGGGCTAGCCCGGGTTAGATCCCGTATTCTAGGTCCCCATTGCTGCAGTTCGTCTTTTTTTTAAAAACGCCTTAGCGTCATCGGGCAATGAGGTGAAGTTCAATATGATCCGAGTGGAACCGTTTCCGCTCGCAGGATCCGCTTCCATTACCTTGGCGTAAACCTCGTAAGGCCCACCCGCGCTTTCGGGAGCAATGCGGACCATGAGATTCATATTCCTCTCCACCACATCATCCAAAACCCCCTGTGCCTGGTTTTCGGAGAGCTTCTCAAATCGACCTGAAATAGCTTTGCTCGAGATCGTTTTTCCTTCCAGGACGAAACACTCAAGCGGAAGCGGCGTATCGAGATCGAGAAAATGTTCCGGCGCTTTTTTAGGCATCGAGCATGCATAGTCTCCATCCAGGCCCTTGACTTCATAGATCTGAATCAGCTCATCCAGTCCTTTAAACTGCAACTCCTGGGTATCGCCCACCCTGACAACGTCTTTTACCTGCTCATAGGTACTCGAAGAGATGAGCACCTGGCCGCTTAAGGTGTAGGACTCAATGCGGTAGGCCATGTTGATGGGAGTTCCCAAGGCGCCGTACTTGGTTCTTTTCTCTGAGCCGATGTTTCCGACGATGACCTCGCCCGTGTTGATGGCGATTCCCATGTGGAGCTCAGGAAGCCCTCGCTCCCTTAGCTCCTTGTTGATCTCAACCAGAGCATTCTGCATTTCCACGGCGCAAGCGACCGCCCGCTGAGGGTCGTCCGCGGCAGCCAAAGGTGCGCCAAAAAAAGCAAGGATGCCATCGCCCTGAAACTCATCCACTGTCCCTTGATAGCGCGTGATGATGTCAACCATGGGCTCCAAAAAGCGGTTTAGAATCTGAATAACCTTGTCCGGCTCCATACGTGATGTTAATGCGGTAAATCCGCGCAGGTCAGACACCAAAAAGGTCACCTCGCG
>JAPUHZ010000079.1 GCA_027297485.1 Deltaproteobacteria bacterium | reverse complement strand
GATCGGTTGATTGGCCGTGTCGATGGCCGTGAAGCCTGACGCCACGGCCAATTGCACCAGTTCGGTAGTCGCCTCTTCTTTCCAAGCCGTGCCATACAAAAAAGAGGGAATAGGAACGTGATTATAAGCGATCAAGGTCATGTTGTTTCCTCCAAGTCAATTAAGCTTACCCAGTTCCCGTGCCCCCTGTCCAGTCACCCTTACCCTTCTGGCCGCGGGGAGAAAGACAGCTCTTTGAGGTCGTGCTGTGGGTCACGTGAAATAACTCCTGTTAAATTCATCTGATGGTCAACGTCCCTGACTCTGAAGCGGATGAGATCCTTCGATCCTAGACCTGACCCTCCCCCCGATCAAACATGTGGCTTAATTAACAGGCCTTGAAACCCGGGTCGATTCAACTTGACCCCTTTGCCAAAGCCAATAACAAGGTTCAAGAGACCCCAATCACGGCTACGACGCCGGCTATTTATAGGTAATTGTTCAACCCACTCAAAATAAAAGCTGCCCGCTGATTGTTATGCTGCCTCGACGCGCTGATCTTGGGATGACTGAGTATGTATTACCTGGTCAACGTTTGAAAGAGCATCCCGGATTTCATCTCTGAGCCCTTCTGCTTCATTTTTGATCGAGTCCGCACCCGATCTTACTTCTCCCAAATATCGGTTGATATTCTTCACCCGATCAAGTGCAGTCCGGATGCGTTGCATCTGAGCTACAATTGACACTTCGTCCACCTCCGGTGATCTTGCACGCAACTCCTTTAAGCGTTCTTGCGCTATCAAGAATCCCAGGCATCCTCCTTCAAAACATGCCTCAGCTGACCGGCCGTGAGCTTAAACGGCCGTGCACAGAATAAATGGTACGCCATCTCGCGTTCTTTCGGATTCCCTGAACCGGCGGTCAGATAATGCACGAGCGCCTCTTGGATCAAGTCGCTGATGGACCGACCCTCGTCAGCAGCCCTTCGCTTGGCAAGCCGCATTATATCTTCTTCGATGAGAGTGCTGATTTTTTGCTTCATACCATTTACTCCTTTGGCCTTTTCGCTTGGATCGGCGACCTGGTCAAACGATAAAGGCGGAAAGAATCATGAACGTGGTTCGTGATGGTGAACGTAGCCTGTGTTCTGTGAAGGTCAGCTCGGGTCCTACCCCCGCGAAATCGGGAGCTTCCATTCTTCGCCTCGCGTCGATTCATGAAACAGCTCCTCCACGGGTGATTCCCGGGAGCTGATTCCCTGGTGATGGGCATAGCGGATCATGGTCCCGAGGACTTTCCGGTTAGCGTCAGTAAGACCGTAGGCCCAAGGGTCGGGCCCCATGAGCTCATCCTGCTTCTTCTGTTCGCGCCCGTGGTTCGGGACACCAAGAGGATGACGACAAATAGTGCAGAGATCGTCTTTCAATTCCGGCCTCCGGTTGCGCTCCGCCCGGCCTCTGTATCCGGAACGGTGATGTTGTATTTGGAAACCAGCCGCCCTCCCTTCACCAGCATGCGCTTTCCCTTGCCGAAATTCACTTTTGAGAGATCGAGCTTCTTGACCCAGGCATGCCGGCAGCTTTCAGCGGCCACCATAAATAGGCGTTTGACCTTTACGGAGGTGCACCGTACCAGCAGCAGCTGCACGAGCTTAGCCCGCAATGTTGTGAGGCCCTCCATGAGCAGCTTTGTTTCCTCGTACGATTCATCGCGGGGTACCCCATGCAAGACTTCCATGATGGCCCGCTCCGGCGTGGACAACTTAACCACATAAGACCCCATGTCTTTCTTGGTCAGGCCTTGATCCCCTTCACCGGGAAAAAGATTTGTCGTGGTATATCGGATTTTGATCTCCCAGTGGTAACGGCTGAACCACGTAGGTAGTTTCACGTCGGGAGGCCCGAATACCGACACCCTCGTGCCTTTTCCCATGGGCAGGAAGTGAGCATACCCATGCATTTGAAGCGCGGTCTTTCCACCAGCGTGTATGGGAAGTCTCATTTGTTCCTGTATCGCATATAGACCGCCGGTCCACTCGACCTTATCGCCCTCCTTGACATAGGCCCCCCGGCCCACCCGCCGCACCCATGAGGTTTTTTCATACTCATGAACCAGCTGCTGATAGACTCCCCGTTTTTCGAGCCAAGGCAGTACCGCCACTGTACCGGACGGCCATGCTTTAAGGAGTTGGTTTATTTTGCTGCCAGTAGAACTAGCCATACTTGTTAAAATAGACAATTACTAAACCAAATGCAACTTCTAAAGTTTATTAATCCTCCGATTTAACAATAATCCCTTGTTGTCTGAGGAATAAAATAAACTCCGGAAGCCCTGCAACTCCGCGCTTATTGAATACTCACCCCCATGGTCCAGGACGAGTTTACCGAGAGCACCTCTGGCGAGGAGGTAGGGATCTGCGGTAGAACCAGATGCCCGCTACCACTGGCCCACAGGCTGCGGAAAGATGTTCGTGATGGTGAAGAGAATTTAGGTAGCCCTGGTGGTCCTAACCCCGCGAGGTCGGAAGCTTCCACTGGTCCCCGCAGGTGGATGGATCGAATAGGTCCTTAACGGCAGGCTCCCTGGCAATCAACCCTTGGTGATGGGAGTACCGAATCAGAGTACCGAGGTTATTCAAGTTAGCTTCGCCAAGACCATACACCCAGGGGTCTCGCCCTATGGCACGCTCCTGTTCCTCCAGGGCTTCGCGGAACCAGGCAAGTGGAATCCTCCTTGGGTTTTCCATTCTTTCGTTAGCCCATTGCTTGGCTTTCTCGAAGGCCACGAGCATATTCATGGGAACCCAAGGGTACCGGTCAACCACCTCCTGCTTGATGACGGTGGTATGCATAATGGGAAAAATCCCCGTCTTCCGGTAATAGGCCATCTCGAGCTCCTTGTGATTATCAAACAGGCGCCGCACTCGCGGGTCTCCGTCTAACATCTGCGATACAATATCGGGGTGAATTAGGGCGTCCAGCTCGCCCTCCGCAAGCATCTCTTCAACTCTCTTGCCCGCAGGGACGCGTTCAAAGTTCAAACCCGGTGGAGGTGTAAAGGGAACGTCTTCGTCCCGTTCGGCCTTCCAATGGATCCCTTTGAATGGGACTTGGAATTCGTCCTCCAAAATCCCCCGGATCCAGACCAAGGCAGTGGCCTGAAAGTTCTTAAGCCCCACATCGCGCCCGATCAGGTCTGTGGGTTTTTTGATTCCCTTGTTCGCGTTGATGAAGATAAACCCGTGACGGAACCTCCGGTGAAGAAACACGGGGATCGCGGTCAGATCCTTGCCCTTGTCCCGCTCCAGCAGGTAAGACGACCAGGAAAACTCACAGATATCAAAGTCCCGGTTCCGTGCCATCCTCCAATGGCGCGTGGGCGAGTCCATATCGGTGAGGACCGTGAGCTCGATCCCGTCGGGCTCGACGATCCCCTCCTTGAGGGCTCGAATGATTTCGTAATCGCCAGTGGCTAGAGTGAGATGGAGTTTTTGTGACATAGAAGACCTACCTGGATAAAATTTTTTCGCTTTAAACCCGCCTAATCAATGGACGCCCTCTTTGCGCGACGGACAAAATAATCCCACATGGCCGTCAAGCGCTGGGGGTGATAAATCTGCGCAAATTTGAGTTTCGCATCCGCGTCACTGCTCCATGTCGGCTCGCCCGCCGCCATCGCGGAGAGCTGGATCCGCGCCGCTTTCTCCAGAAAGACGGCATAGAGGGTTGCCACCTCTACCGATTCCCCCACCACAGTGGACCCATGATTTTTCATGAGGACACCACGAAAACTCTTCAGTGACTCAGCCACTCTAGCGCCTAGGTCAGGAGTTCGAATCAACGCCGTTGTATAATCAAACAAGGGAAGATTCTCGTGGAAGATGGATCCCTCGTGACTGATGGGACGCAGCGGACGGCGCAGTGAACCGAAGGCAGTGGCATAAGGGGGGTGGCTGTGGACAACACTGTTGACGTCAGGGCGGGCTTTATAAATCTCAGAGTGGATAAAAACCTCTGAATGACGCTCGTAGTCGCCCCTTATCTTTTCTCCTTCGAGGTTACACACAATCAGGTGGTAGGGGCGGATCTCCTCGAATCCAAAACTATGGGGTTTCATCAAAAATGCCTGCTCGCCCGGAATACGGGCAGAGACATGGCCAAGGATCTGATCCCAGTGGCCCTCGATGGCCAAGATATTGCATGAATAGGCAACTTTTTCTTTAAGATCGTCGATGCTCATCTCATTTGCCTCTTTTTTTAAGCCTTTGTCTTCTCCCTCAATTTAAACCTCTGTATTTTCCCCGTCACTGTCTTAGGCAGCTCTTCCACGAACTCAAGCCAACGAGGATATTTGTACGGGGCCAGTTTGCTCTTAACAAAGGATTGAAGCTCTTCTTTCAACTGTTCGCTCGCTTGATATTCG
>JAPUHZ010000078.1 GCA_027297485.1 Deltaproteobacteria bacterium | reverse complement strand
TGACCCTACACCGCTTGGGTCTTTTTAGGGAGCTGGGAGAGTCTCTCAAGACGACGAACTCGCTGGAGTCGATCAATGCCCAGTTAGGGCAAAGGACCGACAAGGTGGATTACTGGAGAAACTCCGATCAGAAGCACCGCTGGATTGCCACCGCCCTGTTAAATCCTGCACTGACTATTGAGGCCGATGCCTTTCGAGCCTGCGACCACTTGGTTGCCGAAGCCAAACGGGGCAACCTGAGGTGAGTTGATGCAAAAGGATTTTTGACAAGGAGTTGAACAATGAAATGGGGTGAGATGCGTTGGCCAGAAATGAAAGAAAAGGACAGAAGTAACGCTGTGGTAGTTGTTCCCACAGGTTCCATGGAACAACACGGTCCCCACCTGCCCTTGCAGGTTGATGCCTTTATCGCCTCCCAGTTGGCAGCTGATTTGGAGGAGCGCAATCCGGATATCATGCTCTTACCTCCCGCCTGGGCGGGCGTCTCACCGCACCACATGGATTTCCCTGGCTCGATCACCTTGCGCCCGCGAGTCTTCATAGATCTCCTGCGGGACGTCTGCGAGTCGATATATCACCACGGGTTCAGTCGGATTGTCCTTTTAAACGGCCACGGTGGCAATCGAGCAAGCCTCGAGGTCTTAACTCAAGAGCTATATTCGGATCTCGGCCTATCAGTAAATATCATTGTTTACTGGGATCTTGTTCCCGATCTGCTTAAGTCCATGAAAAAATCCCATTCTAAAGGAATGGGACATTCGGGTGAAATTGAGACCTCGCTGATGCTCTACCTGGCCCCTCATCTGGTTAGCAAGAAGGATATTCCCCAAGGGCTCGGAGGAAAAGCGGACAGCAAAAGGAAACTAATCTCTGCGGTGGGTGTGAAGCGCTACGTCAACATGAAAGAGTATTCGGAGGTAGGCGTCGACGGCAATCCGGAAGTGGCAAACCATGATGACGGCGAGCGATTCTATCAGGCGGTTCTGGGGGAACTGGAAAAAACCATACATGCCTTACAGGACCTAACGGCCTGAGGGTAAGGGGAGGAGAAATCAGTTCTTCTGGAAGCTTACCGGCATGGGCATCATGAGAATTTCTATCTTCTCAGTCTTCTCTAAATATGACAAATGAAGCGGTACTTGTTTTCCGCCTCATCCATCGGATAAGGTGGTACCTCAGAGCGGAATAGCTCAACCTTCGCCCCGATAAAAGTGAGGGTATTTCCTTTTATCGCCTCTGCGGCCGCCTGCTTAAATTGATCGATTGTGCAAACCCATAGGGGATACTTGATGCCTGCAGATTTGGCGATCCCCACCAGATCGGTTCCCGAAGCAGAAGCCGTCCCGATCTCACCTGAAGATTCATAATCCCGACTATCGAAGACAATGTGTATCAGATTCGGAGGGTTCTTTTTGGCTATAGTGGGAAGGGCGCAGAGGTTCATTAGCAGAGAACCGTCACCATCCAATGCTATGACCTTTCGCTTGGGAAGCCCCAGGGCAATCCCCAGAGCAACAGAAGAGGTCAGCCCCAAGGTACGGACTCGAATGTTGCCGTCACCTGGCCGGCAGGCATTCCACTCAGCCGTGTTTCCACCCGCGCTCGTTACCGCAAGCGCATCCCCTGCAATCTCGGTCAAGGCCTTGAGACAATCGATGCGTTTCATCCCCAAGTTTCCCCAACTACTCCCCAGGTCGCCTTCTCCCAAGAATATCCTTGGTAAGAAGGACCGCAACCGGCCGTTTATAATCCAGAGTCAAGATCTGAGTCCTTCGTATAAGGTCTTTGACATCGCCGGGTTCCCTCAGGATGTAAGTTCGGATCCCGAGGGCTTCAAGGATCGGCTCGGTCATTGCACCGATCGTGCTGAATGTGCGATCACCAATGTCCCCAGCGTAATAGATCAGAAGAAGAAGCGGTATCTGGGAATGCAATAGGGTCGATCCGATACCGTTGACGCTGTTATTAAGCCCTCCGTTCTGCATGAGCAGAGCACACCTCTTCCCTACCAGATATGCTCCTGTGCAGATCCCTATTCCCTCCTCTTCGCGACAGAGAGGAACATGATTCACATCACCATCGGCCTCAATTATTAAGGAGTTCATAAATAGCTATACATAGTCATGCAGCGTAACGGGTTGTTGCGGATTGGAAGAAGGTGCGAACATGCTGTGGATTTTACTGCAGATAGCGCAGTCTCGACTCTACCGTTGAACGTAGGTTGCTGACATTGGTGATCATTGATCTTCCAACGGCGTTGTTCTTAACATCGTTCCAAACATATTCATCAGGATTCAGTTCCGGTGAGTAGGGAGAGAAGTAAAAAAGCCTAAGCTTCCCCTGCAGCCTCTTGCGGCAGGCTTTCACCAGACGGGCTCTATGAGTCGGATGACCATCCGAAGTTCCGACATTCATATTAGTGGTTCTCCTGCAAGGGCTGTTAAGAGTATTGTCGGATCCCTCACATTCGAGTTACCTGCCCATGCTGCACTGAAACCGTTCTCCTCGGCTACGATGGCGGCATCCAACAGCGCCAGAGGCCGGTATTGACCCATTGTATTGAATTCGTAATCAATGATCATGGTGAGCTCCTAACAAACTTTTGAGCGCCTCCATTTCAACTGGCTGGGTAAAGGACTGAGTTGGGATAAGTGACCCACCAGCCAAACCAGAGACAATGAGTCGCAGGGATGGGGGCCAGCCTCTTCCCCTTCAGCCTGCCCTCGTAGGCGACACCGGCGATGTTCCATACTGAACCGGTTTCTTCGTCATAGATTCTTGAATTCTGGGCCTTGAACGTGAGTTCCCTGCCATCGAGCCGGCGTATGTAGGCCGCAGGGGTATGGCTCTCGGGGCTGAAGAGGGTAACCAAGCTGTGCCCTTCAACTGTGTCGTTAATGGCGCCTGCCTTCTGGCATTCAGGGTAGGGGTAGACTTTAACGACATCTCCGAAGCTTACCGCAATGATCATAGTCTTCGGATGGAGACGCCCATCGAGACTAGGAACAGGGTTAGGGAGGTTCTCGCTGCGCTCATAATCCTCCCACGACTCAACGAACTCCCCGACCATTGTCTCCGTCGGATAGGACGAGTAGTCGTATTTGAGCCCCAGGTCGGTGGACAGAACTCTGCTATGCGGGAAAAGCATTTTCCACTCCCGCCATTTCAATAAAAGGTAGGGGATCCTCGTCAAGGTCATGCCCGCTAACTTTCCCCAGAGGCACTCCGCTAACAGCTGATTCCACAGACTCAAAGTCTCATCGTCGTACATGACTGCGTTGCTGGCAGCTATATTCAGGCCAGCCACACCAAACACGTGGCGCGCCCCCACGTTCCCGGCTTCGAATACGACCACGCTCCTACACAGAGACGAGTAGGTGACGGCGACTGGCTTTCCATCAAAATGGTCGTTGACGACATGTCGCCACGCCAAGATCTTTATAGGGTAGGCCTTAGCTTCACTTTTACCTTCTATCCCTACAACCCAGTCATCGTCACTCGGGTAGGAGGCAGTCCCGGCACTGATGAACGTAGGCTCCCTTATAACCGCAATCGAGTCTTTCCATAACCTGACCCGGAGAGTCTTAACCTTCGGCGATCTATATTCGTGTCCTGCAAAACTCATGGCAAACGGTAGGCCTCCTAGGCGAGCGAATGAGCGTGCTATCTCTATGGAGGAGCCAGAGTATCTGACAATTTCGTGTTATGTCAACTTGAACTTTGGCTTTCCGACTTTAAGGAGAACTTTGGTCGCAAAGAGAAGGGGCAATGCCTTCCAGGAATAATTTGGGGGCGGGTAGATTTACAAATACACCTTCCCCCAACGTCTCCGTCAAGTGGGTGTTGAGAACCTGCGAGGGGTATCTCAGTTCAAGAGTCAGGATAATGAAGACCAATATCCGACTGATTGGACATCAGATGTTCCGTCCTAAAACCCCACACCATAAGCCCTTTTTCCGGCCTTTCCGTGAACTGTCCGAGTATTTAACTACCTACGGGGAAGCAAATTAAGAGCGGTTGCGACTAGAGAGAGGGAGACTTGCTAGGGCTTCCCCCTCCCACCCTCCGGTGCCACAGGGGGTCTTGTCGGGACTTTTCCGCCTAATCGAAAATAGGAGCTTATAAACCCGGCGGATCCTCACTCTCGCCTAAAAAATCAAGCTCAAACAATGCCTGCCACAGCTCGTTTTTTGCCTTTCTGCAGTTGAACTTTACCACAGGAAGCTCATGCTCGGAGAGCTCCTGGAGGATCTTATAAGCCGATACGAGTTTTTCCTTATCCGCTATGTTGATCAACATGTTCTTTTCCATACAGTTCTCCTAGATCATTCCTTTACTCCGGAGATCTTTGAAACGCCTGGCCTTCAGCTCAAATCGAGGCAACGAATGATAGGGTTGGACAAGCACCTCGGGGGTCAGCATAATCTCTGCCTTCGCCTTTTCCTTGATCTTCAGGCAAACCAACTCGGCTGATTTAGGTCCTGTGTCCGCTCTCAACTCAACCTTGATGAACAAGGTATCTAACCCATCTCTCTCCTCGACCGTGGTGAAAAATTCCTCCACTTCGGGAAAACTCCTCACGACCTCCTCAACCATTTGAGGCGTTAACTGAACCCCTCTCACCTTGACCATGTCATCATAGCGACCCAAGATGCCGCCTCGGAACAGGTCGAAGACCCGCCCACAGGAGCAGACATCGCCCTTTTCGAGGATAACTATATCGTTGGTGGCGTATCGGATGAGGGGCATGGCCTCTTTGACCAACGGGGTTACCACCATCATTCCCCTATTACCATAGCCGACGGAGTTTAGTGTTGCAGGATCGACGACTTCGGTAAGGAATCGATCCTCATTGATGTGCAGACCACCGCAAAGCATGGAGCACGAGGCCGCAATCAATCCGGCCGTCTCAGTCGTCCCCATGAAATCGCCAAGGTGAGCGTTGAACCTCCTCTCAATGAATTCCCTGGTTGCCGGTATCGAAGCCCCCGGCTCCCCACCAACGACAATCTTGCTCAGTCGAGACCAAGCAGCAACGTCCATCCCCTCCTCTTCGGCTACATGGAGCATTCTCAGGGCATAAGATGGAGTGCAACAGAGGACGGTAATTCCCAGATCCAGGATCATGTGAATCCTTGTTTTGGTATCCATCCCCCCAGTTGGATGGACCCTACAGCCTATTTTTTCAAAGGCATAATGAGCTCCCCAGAAGCCTATAAAAGAGCCATAGCCAAATGCCATCATCACCACGTCATTCGGTCTCACACCAAAACTGTAAAGGCTAGCAGCCCAGGCGTCCGCGCCCCAAATCCAGTCCCTTTCCGTATCAAAGGCCTTTACTGGGGGTTTCCCGGTTGTCCCCGACGTTGTGTGATACCTTAATGCCGTGTCCAGCGGAACGGCCAATCTGGTTCCGTACGGGGGGTTTTTCAATTGATCTTTATCCAGATCATCTCTTCCAGTAACAGGGAATCTCTTGTAAAAGTCCTCCAGCGTGAGGATATTGTCTGGTGTGATTCCGCGCCTCTCCATGATGTCACGGTAAAAGCGACAGTACCTCCAGGCATAGCCAACCACTCCCTTCAGGCGCTTGAGCTGGAGCTGCCTGAGCTCATTTTTGGGCATGAGCTCGATCTTCGGATTCCAGTAGCCGAGGGGCAAATCGGCTTTCATCCAGGACCAATCCTTTCCGACCGGTCAGTTAACAGTCTCCTGGAGAGACACCTTGGCTTATATCTCACACCTCTTTCGTTGCGACAAAAGGGATATCGCGAGCCGAGGATATTTCTCGGAGCCCTTGGTAGGGCCGGCCGGGTATTTATTTTAGGGACCCGAACCCCCGACCTCCAGGTTCGAAGATACCCTCATTGCTCACTCACATGGACCAGGATGGAAAACACGCCTGACTTTGCTTGATCCTGCAACATTCTTTTTCTCTCTGGTCCCTCCTCTTCTAGCTCAATCCGGTAACAAAATGGTAGCAGAAAAACCATCGGATTGCCATTTTATCTAGTGATACAAAGAGCTGCTTGAAAGCCCCTTCTACACCCACGGAGACAGGCTTTTGGACCCCGCCTTCTCGCCGCTGTCATAGAAGCTAATTATTAAGGAGTTCATAAGTAGCTATACATTCTCATGCAGCGTAACGGGTGGTTTCTGGTTGGAAGAAGGTGCGAACATGCGCTGGGTTTTTCTGCAGATAGGGCAGTCTGGACTCTACGGTTGAACGTAGGTTTTTGACATTGGTGATCACGGATCTTCCGACGGCGTTGTTCTTAACATCGTTCCAAACGTATTCATCGGGATTGAGTTCCGGTGAGTAGGGAGGAAGGTAAAAGAGCCTGAGCTTGCCCGTCATATTCTCCAGACAGGCTGTCACTACACATGCCTTATGAGTCGGGTGACCATCCACAATCAGAAAGATAGGTCTTTTCCAACCGTGCATCAGTCACTTGAGAAACTCTACGAACACCGGAGCCCCAATTCTCTTTGGGCTAACCATGAACCGCAGCTGACCCTTGGGGCTAACCGCCGATATCATGTTCAGGGAAAACCTCTGGCCCGTCTGGCGCACCACCGGGGTCTGACCGATCGGTGCCCAAGTGGTCCCCGCATGAAAGTCTGAACGAACCCCAGACTCGCCCGCAAAGAGAATCTACGCTCCCTCCCGTTTGGCCCAAGCCCGAATCTAAGGCTCGGCTCCATATTTGCGCTCGAGAACCACATCACCTACCAACGTGAGCTGAAGCTCTCCGATCCACTTCGCGTGACCCTCCAGCTCTTGGATCACGACGAAAAGAGGATTCACTACTTCATGAGAATGTTTCATCACGAGCGCGACTACCTAGCCGCCACTTGCGAGCATCTCTCCATCTATGTCGACTTCCACAAGCGACACGCGACTCCCCTCTCCACCGAGGCCCGAGCAAAGCTAGAAGAGATCTACCAGACTCACCGAAAGCTTCCTAAGCCCGAAGAAGCCGGGCGGGTGATGGGCATCCGGCGGCGCTAGTGTGGTGCCTACTCTAGCCCCATCCCGCAACGCTTCTCCGCAGGCAGCCACTCGTGAGGCGAGGAAGAAAATCTTGCAATACTTGAGCCTATAGGAACAACCCAATGCCCCAACGAATAGAGACCCTGTGGAAAGAGAAATCCCTTTTGATCCTTCCTACTCTCGGCTACTACACTAGGCCATCTGTCTGGGTACTCGCACATCCAGAGAGGAAATATCCAGGTTTGCTTGGAGACCCCCCCCAGATTGACATATAGCTTACATTATTGAATACTCTTGCCAAAAATGAGGGATGATCCGCCAGTTTGCCCCTACGGCAGCTGCTCGGAGTTCTCGAATACGGGCTGGCACGTGGTTGTCGGAAAAATTCTTGGGTTATCGGTGGCCATGCCTCAAAGCGAAGTTCCTACCATTCTATTAGAAGTCAATTATTAAAAGAAGGAGTCTAAAGATGAGAGAAGTTATCAATCCACCTGGAGTAACGGATGCCCCAAAGTATGGCTGGTCCCATGCGGTGAAGGCCAGCGGACCGCTACTCTTTGTCTCCGGCCAGGTGGCGTACGATGATCGCGGCAACATTGTTGGCAGAAATGACATGAAGAGGCAGCTTGAGAAAGCTTTTGAGAACCTTCGAACAGTAGTTACCGCAGGTGGTTCAACGTTGGAGAAGATTGTCAAGCTGACCATATACGTTACCGATGTCGATGCCTATCGGCTGGCAAGTAAGGAGGTATGGGGGAAATTCTTCAAGCAGGATTTTCCTGGTGTTACTCTTATCGGCACACCCAAGCTCTTTTCCGCCGGACTTCTGGTGGAGATTGAGGCCGTGGCAGCAATAGAGGACTGAGAAACGCAGCAAAGGAGCAGGGACAAAATTGCTCATAGATGTCGAGTTCAATTCAAGGGCTGTGTACCCCGCGTCGGGCATCATCGAGGCATCGCGTTTAGCGGAGCAGAAAGGATTTTCGGCCGTGTGGGAAGGCGAGGCGAACAATAAGGACCCCATTGTCCTCATGTCAGCTGTAGCCTCCCACACCACAAGGATCCAGATTGGAACGTTCGTCACTCACATATTCGCCAGAACCCCCGTCACCACTGGGATCATGGCGGCCACCCTTGACGAGTTGTCAGGCGGTCGGTTCCTCTGCGGTATAGGCGTCTCAAACCCTACAATCGCCGGTTGGCATGGACTGGAATTTGACGCACCACTGCGCCGCATTGAGGAATACATCGATATTTTTCGAAAGGTCATCAGGCAAGAGAAGTTACAGTATCAAGGAAAGAAATATTCCTCCAATGGGTTCCGACTTCCATTTACTCCTATTCGCAAGGATATCCCAGTGTATATTGCAGCCCTCAGGCCCCGGATGACCGCTCTGGCGGGCAAGCTGTCCGATGGGATCATGGTTACTTTGGGGACTCCGGACCACGTGCGCGAGCAGGTGGCCCAGATGCGCCAGTCTGCAGAGGAAGCGGGTAGAGATCCGCAGAGTCTTGATGTTATCGTTGAGGTGATGTGTTGTGTGAACGACGATCTGGAGCTTGCCAAGGCTCCCCTGAAGGAAGCCTGTACGTTTTATGGACTTGCGGATTTTTACGGCGACATGTTCGCTCGCGAGGGGTTTGCCAACGAGATAGAAGCTATGCGTGCTAGTTATCGGAAAGGAGGCTTCCGCGCTGCGTTAGCCCAAATTAACGACGAAATGTTGGCGCGTCTTCCCGTGGTGGCAGCGACCAATACGAATCAGATCCGTCGACGGCTTGACGCTTACGAGGCTGCGGGTGCCACGCGCGTCATCCTTGCCTACACGCCCGTAACCGATGATCCTACAACGGAGGTTCTCCAGTTCCTCGAAGGCTGGTAACACCTTGTCGACAAGGAGACGTTCCTAACACGCCGAGGGCCATACGCAGGCCTGATACCTGCCGGCAAAGCTTTTTACGAGCGCTCGCCGCTCCTTAATCATTAGCCTCATCCCAACCATCCTCTCAAGGGCCCTTTAAATAACCTTTCTAGCTTCTCAGGTAGATCTCTTATTTGAGGCAATTGGTGATGCAAATTCTTTTGTGTAGATAAGAAAGAGAGTGTAAGTTGGTTTTGATAGAAAAATTAAAACCTTTTAAGGAACGGAGCTTACACCCTCGGTGGATGAACTACCCCGGTACCTCGAAGCGCCGCCAAAGCGCTTCAGCCTCCACGAAGGCAAGCCTCAGAGGGACACAGCCTGAGTGGGAGGGCGAAGCCCGATAGGCTGACGAGCCTCCGCATTACAACATTCTTTTCCGTTGGTTTGTGGGACTGAACCTGGATGATTCGATATGGGATCCTACGGTGTTCACGAAGAACCGGGAGCGTTTGTTGAAGGGGAGATTGCCGATGGTTTCTTTGATCAAATTCTGGCTCAGGCCAAGGCAACGGGGGCTTCTTTTGCATGAGAAGTCATTTAAGCAGCAATTCCCCGGAGGCGAAAAAGTGTCAATTCTATTTGGGCTCAGAGCCGCTCCAGGCTTGGCTTTGCCCAGTGTTAGACAGCTAGGATGCATCTCTAAACGAAACGGTCTTGTCAACCTAGATTAGGCTATTTTTGGTAATATTTTCTTGCGTCCTCGGAATCGACCTCCGTATTTCCCTTATAAAAAACGATCTCACTGCAACACGACCTCAGATACCCCCCATTTTGACGTGAACCACCGGTCTATTCGATCAGTCTCGGGCAACAGCCCATGCATCTCTTCGCGCCTTTAATGCGCATGATCTTCTTCCGGCGGTTTCTACCCTCACATGGTAAAAGGCACGGCTGCTCAATCAATTAATCGGTCACCAATGGACCATGCGTCCTATTGAGCTCGCTGCGCGCTGCTACCACGCCTTAAAAACTCCTCCTAGTCAATCTCATCCTTCATCAGGTGATACGTCACCCCTAAAATCTTCCTCGCTGCCGCTACCCGGGCAATCTTCTTGCCCTGCCGGTTGCGCGCCAGTTCCTCCACCAGCGCTTCGTACTCGCCAGTGCCCGCCGCGGCTGGGTCATTCCCGTAGCGACGGACCTTGAGGGCTTCAAGCGCCACTCGTTTAACGACTGCCTCAATTCGCCGTAGGTCATTGAGGTGCAAGCCGTGCCGTCGCAGGATCTCACCTAGGTTGGCATCCTTCTGGCGCGTCTCCAAGTACAATTCCAGCTTCCGTTGTGCCGTCAATCGCTTCTTCCCTTCACCCTTCATATTTGCCTCCTTCCAGAGAGTGCTTATTATACCCCCCTTAAGCGGCAGTTTTCAGGCTAACATACGGGCTATGACACCGCGCAGGTCCTAGAGGCCATCAACCGGATCTATGAGAAGCTTAGGATCTTCCAGAATCTGTTCCAGCCCTCGATGAAGCTGCTATGCAAAATCTGTAAGGGATCTCGACTTATTCGCCGCTATGACACGCCCCGTACCCCGCTTGAGCGCGTAGTGGAGTGCCAACAGGCAGATCCCCAAAAGGTGGCAGCGCTAGATCATACGTTTAAGACAACCGATCCTTTCGAGCTCTCACACCGAATCGATCAGCAACTGGAGCGGCTCTACAAGCTCGCCAGCCGAACTGATAGGACCCCGCGGGAAACACCACCCCTTAAGCAGGCACAGCAGAACCGAGGGAGCACACCCGACCAGAAAAGGGGACCAGTCCCGCACCCAAACCCCTCACCATGGAGAGACTGGATGTTCAGCAACAAGCTACAGCGGCGAAAACAGGACATTCAACAAAAAATGAAGCAGAGATTCGGTTAGATTTTCTCATGGCGCAACAAATCCAGCTAGGGTTAAATTCTTAGATGGCTTGACAGGAGTTTTCGTATTGCACATAGAAAGAAGAGGAGGAAGAATTGAATATCATCGACCGAGGAGCCCACAGGCAAATTTGTAAAAGCGGGGAACATAAGAATTCATTATCACGAGACGGGTACCGGTTATCCGCTTATCTGCACTCACGGCGCGGGCCCTGGAGCCAGCGCGTGGAGCAACTTTAAAGGGAACGTCGGCGAGTTATCCGGACACTATCGCACGATTCTCATGGACATGCCCCAGTATGGAAAATCCGAAAAGCCAATCATCGAAGGCGGACGGCTGGCTTTTTTGACAAAGGTCGCGCGCGATTTTAGGAAACGCTGGAAATAAAAAGGGCTCATTTTGTTGGCAACTCGATGATGAGGACAGACTACATTGAAGCTGCCATAGACTACCCGGAGAAGGTTGCGCGGGTGGTCGTCATCGGCAGCAGCCCCATTAAAGCGAGGAGCATATTTCATCCCATGCCTTTGGATGGGACAGGCACATACGAAATTACTACCGCGGTGATAGCCCCAGCCTAGCCAAGATGCGGCTGGTCCTTGAGGGTCTGGTATTCAATACCTCGTTGATTACCGACGAGCTTGTTCAGGAACGCTATCAGGCAAGCATCGATCCGGAGATCGTAGAGCTGTTTAAAAAACCGGCTGCTGAGGCAGAGGACTGGTATTTCGAGTTGAGCAGGGTGAGAGCAAAGACAATGCTGGCCTGGGGGCAAGATGATCGTGCTGGAGCGCTCGACGTGGCCCTTCTCATGCTACGTCTGCTTCGAGACGGCCGACTGTATGTCTTCCCTAGATGTGGCCACTGGGCGCACGTGGAGCATCGCGGCGAGTATAACCGTGTCGTTCTTCAGTTCTTTCACGATTCACAGACAGACGAAATTTAATCACAACTTGTGACCCTATATCCGCATTCTAGCCCGGCTCTACCCCCTGTCAATGGCAAGCTGGACATTTTCTCGCGTTTGAACTATGCATGGCTTGAACTCGGCTGAAGACAAATGTGTCAACAGTTTGAGAGCAACTAAAGGAAAGGCTCCAATGGCTTCGAATCCTTCAAAATCAATAGCGCCCTTTCGCCTACTCGAGGCGACCATAGAGGATATTCAAAGTGCCTACAAATCGGGACGGCTCACATCGCGACAATTGGTCCGGATGTATCTCGATCGCATAGAGGAATACGACAGGAAGGGTCCCGCTATAAACGCGATCATCACGTTAAACTCCAAGGCCCTTGAAGAGGCGGACCGTCTTGATGCCGCCTTCAAGGACAGGGGTCCTGTGGGTTTGCTTCACGGGATTCCAATCATCCTCAAGGATCAGGCCGACGCCAAGGGCATGCCGACGACGCTGGGCTCGGTACTTTTCGATGATTATTACCCGGATAGAGATGCCTTTGTGGTAGAGAAACTCAAAAAGGCCGGAGCGATCATTTTAGGAAAGGCCACTTTGGGTGAATTAGGGGGCGGCGACACCCATGGTTCCCTTTTTGGATCGACACGGAACCCTTACGCATTGGATCGAACGGTTGGAGGTTCCTCCGGTGGTTCTGCAGCAAGTGTTACAGCAAACTTTGCGACCGTGGCAGTCGGACAGGAGGGTCTTGCTTCCATCCGCAGACCCTCGACTTGGAACTCCATCGTTGGGATGCGCCCTACGGCCGGCCTTGTCAGCCGTGGCGGTGTCTATGCCGGCTGGCCGGATATCCACGGTTCGCTAGGCCCCATGGCCCGGAAGTTTTCGACAAAGCAGTTGTCTGTGTAGCTGTCAGGAACATGACCGACTCCCCTTGAGGTAAGAGGATCCTCCGGCAGGAGCAAGAATCCCCCATTTAAGTCTCTGGAGGAGGCAAGGCAGTCGCCGAAATTCTCCCGGGTGGTCAAACGCTCACAGGACCGATGGAAGACATCCTCGAATGCGACTAGACATTACGAGTACCTGACGGCACGGGACGAATTGATGACCAATCTATTAAAGGTAATGGCGGATAACCAACTGGACGCCATCGTGCACAAGGCAG
>JAPUHZ010000077.1 GCA_027297485.1 Deltaproteobacteria bacterium | reverse complement strand
CTTGAAGTTGCTGGGGAGAATCCTGTATATGCGGATCCAACTTAGTAAAGGATCAACTTAAGGAAGCCGTGGAGGTAGGTTTTTTTTCGCTTAATACCCGACTATTTTGATAGAAAATGTTAACTTAAGTGCGAGAAACTTATTGATGCGAGAAGGGGAGAAGTAGGATGTCAATTGCCGCAAAGGTTAATGGTAGGCAAGCCGAGAGTGATGAGCTTGAAAGTTTAAGCACCGAAGAGCTACTGAAATGGGCGTTTAAAACTATCCATCCACGGTTGGCTCTGGCTTGCTCCTTTCAGGCCGAAGAATCAGTGTTGATCGATATGATGCACCGGCTGCAAGGATCGGACTTCCGCATATTTGCGCTGGATACGGGACGGCTAAATCAGGAGACCTATGAATGTATGGATGCGATACGAGAGCGCTATGGCATTCAGGTCGAGGTATTCTTCCCTGATGCTGCCCGAGTCGAAAGCATGGTTCGGGATCACGGGCTCAACCTCTTCTATAAATCCGTGGATTTCCGCAAGTTGTGCTGTGGCATCCGGAAGGTGGAACCACTTAACCGGGCGCTGAAAGATCTGGAGGGCTGGATGACCGGGCTTCGCCGGGAGCAATCCGTTACACGAACCGCTGTCCGGAAGGTGGAGATCGACAAAGATCACGGAGGAATCTTTAAGCTCAACCCTTTGGTTGATTGGGATCAGAAACAGGTGTGGGCCTACATCCGTGACAATGATGTTCCATATAACAAGCTCCACGACCGGGGATTTCCTAGCATCGGTTGCGCTCCTTGCACCAGGGCCATTAAACCAGGGGAAGACAGCCGGGCTGGAAGATGGTGGTGGGAAAATCCTGAGTCCAAAGAGTGTGGCCTCCACGTAAATTCTGCACCTAAGAGTAAGGCAGTAGTTGCAGAAAAAAACGTAACCGGCTTGATAAAGCCCCATGGCAAGCAATTGGTTGATAGAGTCCTCGTGGGAGAAGAGCGTGAAGCGGTTAAGGAAAAGGCCAAAGAACTTAAGAAAATCGCCTTAAATGCTCGGACACTCTCGGATTTGGAGCTTTTGGCCGTTGGTGCCTTTAGCCCTTTGGAGGGTTTTATGGGCAAAGAGGATTACCAACGTGTCGTTCACGAGATGCGCCTAACATCCGGTCTCATCTGGACTCTCCCGATTACCTTAGCCGTTTCGGCCGATGAGGCTAAAGATCTCCGTGAGGGAGAAGATATCGCCCTTCTCGACTCCACGGGAGAAGTCGCAGGGCTTTTCTCTCTCGAAGAGAAGTTCGACTATGACAAAAGAGAAGAGGCCTGGAACGTCTACAAAACCGATGAGGATAAACATCCAGGTGTCTGGTACATTTACCGACGTGGTGATGTTCTCCTGGGCGGGAAGGTGAGCCTCCTTAAAAGAGTGTCTCTCGCCTCAGGCTTTGATGCCTACAGACTTGACCCTGCTGAGGCCAGAGAGGTGTTCGAAGAGCGGGGTTGGCGGACGGTGGTCGGGTTTCAGACAAGAAATCCTATTCACAGGTCTCACGAGTACATCCAAAAATGCGCCCTTGAGCTGATGGATGGTCTGCTCATTCACCCTCTGGTAGGAAAAACGAAGCTGGATGATATCCCGTCAGACGTCCGACTGCGCTGTTACGAGGTTTTGGTCAAGCATTATTTCCCCAAGGATCGGGCCCTTCTCGCTGTCTTTCCTGGGGCTATGCGCTATGCGGGGCCGAGGGAGGCAGTCTTTCATGCCCTCGTTCGCAAAAACTATGGCTGTACACACTTCATCGTAGGGCGGGATGCGGCTGGAGTCGGGGGATACTATGGCCCGTACGATGCCTGGGATCTTTTTGGTCACTTTAGGAGGGACGAGCTAGATATCACACCGCTCTTTTTTTCCGAGACCTTCTACTGCCGCCGTTGCGATGCCGTCGCATCGGCTAAGACCTGTCCTCACGATCGTGATCATCGCGTAACATTATCTGGAACGGGAGTTCGCGAGCTGCTGGGCCGAGGGGACTTACTACCGTCGGAGTTCACACGTCCTGAAGTCAGTGAGGTCCTCGGCGAGTGGTCCCGAGGCAGTGGGTAATTTGTGGGCCGTTGATCTAGTGACTATGACCGTAAGCCGACGAACACGCGGGCTTGACCATTCTCTTAAAGAGGTCTTAAATGTGAGATGTGAGCAACCCAAACGAAACCCAAGAGACAATAGAAAAAAGGGATCTGTTCCATCATGGAGTCATCAGCAAGCTCTTCCCAAGCAACAGCATGGGGATGGTTCGAACTGAGAGCGGTCGGGAAATTCCTTTCTCTTTTCAGTTCGTCATTCTTTTTGGTGAGGTTAAGGACCCCAGTGAGCTTAAGGAGGGGCAAGAGGTTGGATATGATCAAGGCTGGACCTCCAACGGGCTCAGGGTGACCAAGATCAAGACCTATCACCATCCGATCGCCGAAGAAAGCGGTCCCGATCCAGAAGGGTGCTGAAAGACCCCCTCTCAAGACCGATCAAAAAGGTCCCAGGTACAAGGCGCGCGAAAAAGCCGCGAGCGGAGGCGTACTCAGGAAGTACGTTGGATCGCGCGTAACCATCTTGGCCGCTTGCCTGGGGGTATTTTGAAGGACCGATGCACAGGACGAGGAGATTCAACTGTATCTCACAGATACGATCAGCAATTTGGCGAGCGTAAGACGACTGTATTGCATCGGACCAGAAAAATGCCCCCGGGCAGGCTAATGACAGATGGGCCTTTTTCAGCGGTCGGCTAATACAAACGCAGTAAGTAAGTTTACCTTTCCTCGGTGGAAGGAGCCTTCAGGCCGAGGGAAATGGGCCAGTGCCTTGACCCTTCGGTAAACTCAGGGTCATGGTGAGCAAGGTCGAACCATGAGGGCCGCCACCCATACCCCTTCACGTGATTATTCCTCCCGTCTGGGCCTGCACCAAGCCTCATTAGCTCATGAACGGCGGATCGGCAGGGAATTCCTTCAGGATTATTTTAACGGTTTACCGACTGCTCTGGCTGAGCCGCATGTTATCGCTCGTGGAAATAAGAGACAGGGGATTCTCAACGACCAGGCGGATTACCGCATGACCTAATCACTGAGGCAGGTGAGACACCATTCTCCAAGATTCTCCAAGTGCTGAACCAGAGCTATGCCCAATACTACAATCTGCAATGGAGGATCGTCAGACACGCGCACGACGATTATTGGTTCCGACTACTCGTAAGGCGGGACATCGCTGTTTTCAAGCTTGCGCGCAGCCTTTCTATAGAATGACCGAGATTCCCAATCTCGTCATAAAAATCTATCCCGACTGCTATCTCCAGGTTTCCTCTGTCGATCTTCTCTGCGCTCTCTGTTAACCGTAGGATGCGCTGAACCATGATGCGGGCAAGGTAAACCGACAGCAGCATGCCGACAATGAATACAAAGGTGATTAGCCCAACAAGGGGAAAAAGGGTGCTTTGGATCTCCGTTTCCACAGCGCTTCCCCAGAACCCCACATGCACAGCCCCCCCTTGACCCTTAAGGATAGGGACTCGAGTTTCGTGCACTGTCTTTCCCTGAAACTCTAGCTCTCTCCGGTAGGCCTCCCTTCGGTCACCAAAAGACAACGGTTCCCGGAGCGCCGACGGAAAAGTTCCCAAGCTGTGAGCCACAATCTTCCCTTTACCGTTTTCGATAAAGGCGTATGTCGCTCCCTCGAGACGACCATACCTAGAGACCAAGGCGTCCAGCTCCAAAGCGTTTTTCCCTACCCCATGCCCTGCGGCCGCGTTACTTAAGTTGGTTGCAATGGCGGAGGCTCGTTGATCGATTTGGCTGCACAGCGCAACCCTCATGAGCTGAAACACATTTGCTCTTGGAAGTGGCTCTTTAGTGTCTCGTCCAAGATATCCGGACTGATCGACTCGATAAGTTCTTCAAGGCGTGTCTTCGGGAAGTTCTCCGGGGATTCACTGAGAGCGGCGATTTAATCGTGGACGATCACGGAGGCCATAGGCCCCATGGCATCGGTGAGCTCACTGATCAGGCGATCGAACAATCCTACCGGAACGACGTCCGGCACTGCTTGCGTTGACGCGGGCACACCCTCCACAAGTCCTGACTGATGAAAATCGTATACTACCTTTCCGTGTAGGCGTAGAGAAGACGTAGGATTGATCTTCCTTTGGACCGGGCCGTGTCTGGAAAGGCACCTGTCAAGATTCGGTGAGATCGCGGGATTCTTCTTGGCCATTGAGCATCAGCTTAAGAGTCTTAATCATGGCCAAACTCTTGCTGATAGTCAGCATTTGCTCCAGGGTGGATTTTATTTGATTTTGTAAGAGATCAATCTCCTCCGCAGAGACTTCTCCCATATGACTCTGTAATTCATCGTATAGTCGGGTGATGATGTCAATCTGCCCCAGCGACTCTATCTTTTGATTCGTTTCTTCATAGAGTTGAGAGATATTGTCTGTCAGTTTTTGCAGTTCATTCTTCAAGGCGTACGAGGATCCTTCAATCTGCTTTATGAGCGGAAGATTCCTTGCCCGAACGGGCTGCCGGAGTTTTTGCGGCGAGCGTTACTTGGCGACGGCCCTGCTTGGGTTCGATCCATTTGGCGGTTTTTACTAGTTGAAATCCGCTCGTAACCGCAAGCGTGGTGTCGCTCCCAGGTAAAAGGGGTTCGGTGCTGGTCAAAGAGGCTTTGAGGGTAGATCCCGTGATCTGATGCACGGGGAAAAAGGAAGCCGATGCTAAGGAAGTCACGAACAATACCATGGCTGCGATACCCGCCTTCTTTATGGTACGTCTTACGATACCAGTGCGGTTCGAGTAGATATCGACCTGGCCGTAATCCTCAATGAGTTTTCTTAAGTTTCGGTCGAAATCCCCTTCGTTCTCATAGTGGCCCTGCCTAGGTTGGACCATGGTTTTATTTCTTACCGCCGGTTCACTGGATCTCTGGAATGATTGAATCTCCTGATCTGATGTGGGGACGGCTTTATCGTCGGTGTCGATGTTCGCGTAGGCAATGAATTCGCCATAATCCTCAATGAGGTCCTTTAATAGCCTTTGGTCAAAATCTATCTCTCCCTTAACCGAGCCGCCATGGGTGGTGCCATGAGGGATCTTCTCCTCTTTCTCTGTCGAGCACCTTTGAATGTCGTGGTCGGTTGTAGAAAACCCGGGTTCGATTTCCTCTTCCCTATCCTGCTGTGGAACGAATATGGGCACACAGTTCAGGGGCTGGGTAGTTAGATTCTGTTCTTTCTCGGGCACGGGATCTTCGGCATATTGAGCGGCTTTTGGAGGCTCCGTTGCCGGCGAATTGTTGGTAACGGGGGAGGGGTTTTCTAACAAAGATTTTGTCGGGCCTGGGAAAGGAATTAAGTTGTTCGGGGGCATTGTCCCATGGTTAGGGAAAAGTTTTTCAGGGGTTTCCTTCTTTAGTCCTCCCTGAGCTTCTCCACCTTCGCTATCAGCCTTGACTTGCATCAGGCACCGCTTGATCTCGTTAAGGTTGCTTAAGTTCTTTTGAAGAGACGAAAGTCGCTGTAGCATTTCCTTCGCTTTTTCATCGGCTTCAACAATTGTGTCCAGGCTAATATCCTGTAAGAGCTGGCCCAGGCTTTGGATGGAATCGAGAATATTGGAGAAGGACTTCGACGAGCATAAATCTAGGGAGTGGTGAATTGTCTGGAATCCGTGATCTTCCTTTTGCAATGACAACATAAGTTTTTAAACCTCCTTAAGAGGGAAGTGCTGGAACCGCGCTGTCTGGTGACGCAAAGTGATGGAACATTAATTACCTTGTAAAGCAAAAACTCTGCCAGTATAAGGGGCTAAAGATTTACCTTGATTTTCAATAAGATAGGATGGACATGGCTCAAGAACGAGGTCGGCATCTTACAATTATGTCCAGCATGGACGAAACTGTACCTGGGAGGCTCCCTTTCTGCTTGTGAGAAAGAATGTACAGAGGTTAGCGTGGGGCTAGGGTGAGAAGCTGTCGCCTTGAATCGATCGAGGTATGGAAGCGATTGAGGAAGTTAAGTCCCAAGAGACCTTCAATGCGGGGGTCAAGAGAAAACTTTTGCACAGTTGCCATCAAGTTGTGAACTTCCGCGTTACCTACTTTGAGTGAGCCAAGTCGAGCCAGGGGAACTGTAATACGACCGTTGGCGGTCATTACAGAAATCCTTGAGAACAGTCTCAGACGGAGCTTTTTGGCTATTCTCGGAGTGATCATCGTTAAGCTAGCGCCCGTGTCCACAATCATGTAGGTCTTTAACGAGCGATTCAACACAACGGGGACAATAACGACCGAGCCATTGGCCTCGACGGGCACAGTAACAGCCTTCTCCAAAGGGGGGGTAGAGGGAGTGGAGGGTGCAATTGGAGGAGGGGAAAGAGAGAATTCAGAAGCGCTTTCCTTAAAGATTTTTTCCAGTTCATCGACTCCCTGAATGTCGGAAGACCTGACCCATCCAAGAATACCTTTCTGAGTCTTGACCATATGCCATGACTCGCCTAGCCCAGGGATGTTGGCAAAGGGTGTTAACTTCTCTCCTTGTTCGAGTTTGGTAATTACCTCGGAATTTTTTCCCTGGCTGGCATAGAGATAGACTTCGGTTCCCATAACGGAAAGCATAGGGGAGTCTTTGAGTTGGGCAAAGGCCGAGAAGGCTACCAAAAGAGACATCAGGAGGCCGAGGAACGCTTTGGTTTGAACCTTGAGAGACATTACGCGGTGGCCCCCCCTAAGCCGAATTTCTCCAGCTTGCGGTATAGGGTTCGGACGGAGACCCCTAAGGCTTCGGCAGCTTTGGGTTTGTTCCCGTTGGTCTGCTTCAGCGTTTCTTCGATTACGTTCTTCTCCGCTTCTTCGATGTTCTGTATCGCCTTAGCGCCGATCACCTCCCGGTGACCGGTGGCATACTGCTGCAGGTTCATGGGCAGGTCGCTCAGGGTCAGATATTCTTGATCGGAAACCATAACGGCACTTTCGATGACGCTCTTGAGCTCACGGATATTCCCCGGCCAGAGATAGTCTAGAAAGAGGGCCTTAACGGAGCTGCTGATTCTCTTCAAGGGTTTTTGAATTTGGCGAGAGGCTTGGTAAACGAAATTTGCAACTAAAAGGATAATATCTTCTCTACGCTCCCGTAAGGGCGGCAGGATGATTCTAGCGCTGTTGAGACGATAGTACAGGTCTTTTCTGAACCCATTTTCCAGGATTGCTTTATCGAGATCCTTATTGGTGGCAGCAATAATCCGCACGTCGGCGTTCTTGGGAGAGGAGTCTCCTATCTTGTAAAACTCCCGGCTCTCTAGGAAACGCAGGAGTTTAAGCTGGATGGTGAAAGGTAAGTCTCCAATCTCGTCCAGGAACAACGTGCCTCCTTCAGCGCTCTCGATCAACCCCTTTTTATTTTTGTCGGCGCCGGTGAAAGCACCTTTAACATAACCGAACAACTCGCTTTCGACCAGGGTCTCAGGAATAGCAGCCACGTTGCAGGCCACGAAAGGCTTGCCCATTCTTAGGCTCTCACCATGAATATATTGGGCTATGACCTCCTTGCCCGTTCCTGTTTCGCCTGTGATGAGGATGGTTATGCCGTGCTGGGCATAACGGCTCGCCAGGGTGAGGACTTCACGGAGTTTCGGGCTCTCCCCCACGATCAAAGGCCTCTGGGGATCCTCTATAGTTTTTGAATCCGGTACGGCAAGAGAGCGGCCAAAGAGGTTGTAAAGGCTGTGAGGGAACTGTGGGTGAAAGCAAATCAGAGACACATCCGAGGGAGCGGTCCTCGTTCTTTGGATAAACTTCTCCCATCCGCTCCCATGGCAGAGCGTGACATCGATGAAGACAAACTTGATTTCGCCTAGCGGAAGGCCAGAATAGGCCTGTTCTGCTTCTTCCCAACTCCGGCTCAGGTGGATATTAAAACCACAATCGCCCAGTAGTTTTTGCACTGACGTTAAAGGGGACGCGATGGAATGAATCAAAAGGGCGTGAAATTTATCCATGATTCTTTGATCCTAAAGTGGAGGAGGGTTGGCTGATGACCAGGTTTCCTAAGGCATCTTTCACCAACTCAAGGGTAAGCTGGGGAGGGGTGCCATCGTAGCTGCATGCGGCGATAGCGTGTTCCACAATAAACTTTGGGTGAAAGGCCGCAAGCGGCGTGTTGTTCTTGTGGTAAAAACTGCTCAGAATGTAAGAGAGGATCTCTTCAGAGAGTTCCAGCTTGTGAAAACTGCAAATCCTACGGAATATGGCCTTGTAGTCTTCGACGGTCGGAGGGTCGATCAATAGTTTATAGTGAATACGGCGTAGAAATGCCGTATCCATCAGCTCCTCGGGGGGGATATTGGTAGAGAAAATAATGAGTTGGTCGAAGGGGAGCTCAAACTTCTTTCCCGTGTGAAGGGTCAAGTAATCCACCTTCTTTTCTAGCGGGATAATCCATCGGTTTAGGAGGTCTTGCGGGCGAACGAGTTGGCGTCCGAAGTCATCAATAGCAAAAACCCCCCCGGTTGCCTTCACTTGGAGGGGAGCTTCGTAATACTTAGTAAAGGAGTCAAACTCGAGATCGAGCATTTCCAGGGTTAGCTCTCCTCCCGAGATGATGACCGGCCTACGGCATTGAACCCAACGAGGATCAAATGGCACTGCCCGGAGGTAAAACGGGCTCGTATCATTATTTTCTGAGTCAGGCTGAGAGGCGATCTCTCTATGAACAGCCGGATCGAAGATTTTGATGATTTGGCCGTCCACCTCGATGCAGTAAGGAATATAGATAGGTTGCTGGAAGGTCTCCCCAATGGCCTCTGCAATCGATGTCTTGCCGTTTCCGCTAGGCCCATACAGGAGTATAGCCTTGCCTGAATTGATGGCCGGTCCAAGACGTCGGAGAGTTTCCTCTGGCAGAATCAGATGAAAAAGGGCCTGCGAAATGACCTCGGCATGGATCCTTTCATTAGTAACGGCCTGTTTTTGCACCTGGAATTGATAATTGGCCAGAGGCACCGGCACGGGGCCGATGTACTGGCACGACCTAAAGGCCTCAATGGCTTGTTCTCTCCCTATGCTGGTCAGGGCGTATCTGAGGACGGTAAAGTTGGATTCGGTGGCGCCTCGAACCTCGAGGAGGCCGTTTTTTTTAGCAATGTTAAGTAATTCTTCTACAATCCCGCGCGATAATTTGATCTGGTCTGAAATTTCCGGGGCTGTTTCAAAGCCTGAAACGTAAATGGCTTTGAGGACCAAGTTGACAAGGAAGGGGGTGTCCATCCCTGTGTCGCCGATGGATTGAGGGACAGGAGGCGGTTCGAGAATAATTTCGTTGAGCTTGTCACGCGTAATGAAGCCCAAGGTTACGAGGTTGTCGCCGAAAAGCCCTCCGGCCACTCTCTGATGTTCCAGTGCCGTCTCAAGCTGCTCTTTATCAAGTAGATTTTTTGCCAGCAATAGCTCACCCAGTGGCATGACCTGGACCCTCTCTCCGGGAGATTGTTTTTTTGTAAGAAAGGTCTTATGTTAAGCGTTAAACAATCGCCTCAAAAAACTAAATTATATGCGAAGCGTGATCCATGGTCAAGCCTGGACGTGCGTAGCTTGAAGGGAAAGCGATCGCCTGGGGGTATCGAGTTGGGAAATTACGCTGGGTTGTCGAGAATATTTTCGATCTTTCTTGCTCTCTCTCTCTCCGGGTGTGCCTTGCTTGAAAAGCAGGGCAGAAAGGCACCCTCCTTAGGACTGATTATCACCCCCCCTTCCTATTACACCACACGGAAGGCCAGAGACTTAGGCGAGAGGTATAACCGAAACCTTGAACAATTAGTCCAGCAGTTAGTTCAGGATTCCGTTACAGGGAAATTACAGTTTGCCAACAACATTGCCTCTACAGGAGGCATCGGGTTTTTTACCCATTCGGCTAGTAAAACGGCCGACGAGAGATACCTTGAAGTGATTCTGGGGGTACCTGATGTTCTAAAAGCCAAAACCGATTTTAGTTCCAAGGTGGACCGGTTATTTTCCCAATATGGCTTGCGGCTTTTGTCTATTCTTTCCAGTGATTCTGACATCTACAATGATAGAGAGGTGGCGGGTTACGGTTTGAACTTTTCCTGGAGGACTACTTCCAAGGCTCCCTCTGGATCCCGCATCACATTAGAACGTGCAGTTATTTATATTCCCAAGGAAGAGGTGCGCAGATTTCTTAACCAGCCAATCTCCGGGACTCTCCTCTCAGCTTCCGTCATTTTCGCTATTCAAGCGGGCGCACCCGCCAGGCAAGTCACTTATCTTCTGCCAGGCGGCAGACCACGGCCCGCGCCTGAGATACGGGAAACGGCCGTGGCAAAACGCCCCGAGATTCCGAAGATTGAGCTAAATCCAAGGATTAAAGAACAGGATCTCCCGCCTGAGAGAAGGGTAGAACGGCCTTCGGAGAGTTCGTCTCTGGAAGTAGCCCCCCAAGTTAAAGCGCCTAAGCGAGCGGAGGTGTTTAAGAAAAAGGTAAAGGGCCAAGTAGCCATAAAAGCGAAACCCCTTAAGGCGGAGATTCAGCCTCCTGTGCGGGCGGAGAGTTTAGAAAAGAGGTCTGGTGCGCCAAAGGGAGAGGTCAAGGCCCCTCCTGTTGTTTCAACAGCTTCTGCGGTTAAAGCGCCTAAGCGAGCGGAGGTGTTTAAGAAAAAGGTAAAGGGCCAAGTAGCCATAAAAGCGAAACCC
>JAPUHZ010000076.1 GCA_027297485.1 Deltaproteobacteria bacterium | reverse complement strand
AATCTGTATGGAAAATTCTGAATGGTCCCCGACTCTGGTGATAATCTTGCTATGGGCTAACCGGATGTATGACATCTCCGACTCGAATCATGCCATCCGTTAGGATTTCCGCCCGCAGGCCGCCTCTGTGGATCAATCCACGCATCACCCCTTTGGCCGTCAATTTCTCAAGATGCGAGCAAGGATCGCAGAGGCGGATACCACGCAACGCAACCGGGCCTACCTTGAACTCCCGGTTCACCAAGTGGTTTAGCGCGATATCCCGTGTGGTGATATTGCGCCGACTATCTTTGGGATTGAGTTCGATGCTATACTCGCGCTTCAGGGCTTCGATGGTCTCAAGTTCGATCAGCGTTATGTCCCTTCCCAAACCAGGTTGATTGGAGTAAGTCCCGGCTTCTTTGAAATAGCGATCTCCCTCTAACCCCTTCCCAATCACCGCATGCACTTCATTGACCGACACCATCGGCGCCTTTGCCCCTGCGGTGATATGGATAGAAACAACAGTGCCTTTCCACATAGTTCTTAGGCCGAGCCTCTCTTGGCAATTAGAGCAGCCACTTCGTGCGTCTGCATTCCGTCCTTAAGCGCCGTGATTGTCCCCGTTTCGCGAATCTCCAAGGTCAGGCGTCTGACGGCTCCGATGGCCGCCTTAAGAAAAGCAGAACCGTAGCTTACCCGAGCCACCTCTAAATCCTGTAACTCGTGCACGCTCGGGGTTTTTGGTCCAGCCAGAACACTTACCGGAGCCCGAACCTCTTGAACCAGCCGGCTGATAGTTTCCTTCGAGGCGGCATTCATGAAAAAAATACAATCAGCACCGGCTTCGGCATAGGCATTGCCTCTAAGGATCGCCTCCTCCAGTGCGCGTTTCGCATCATCGGCCATGACGGTCAGCGCATCGACACGGGCATTGAGAAAAAACTCGCTTCTCAAAAGGCGCTTAGCCTCCAGCAGGGCTCCGATTTTCTCCAATTGCTCAGACAAATCGACCAAACGCCGGGGCTGATTCTTTTCTTTGGACGCACAATCTTCCAAATTCATTCCAGCGCACCCTACCTCAACCAAGGCACGTACCGTCTCCCCTATCTGCTGGGCATCTCCGTATCCTCTTTCACCATCGGCATTGACGGGTACCAAGACAGCAGCCGCAATCTGCCCTGTCACTTCGACAAACCGCTCGCGGCTGATCACTTCCCCGTCAGGCTGCCCCAGTACCGCCGCAATCCCGCCGCTGGTGCATTGGATGGCCTGAAATCCAAGCTGCTCAAATAACAGGGCACTCAGCACGTCATAGGCCCCTGGCATCACCAGAATCTCTGGTGCGCGGACTAACTCCCTGAGCCTTCGGCTCCTTGCATTGGCAGTAGCTAGGATCTCCTCAGGTATTGAATCCATCGGATACCTCCCTCTCAATCTTTGATCTTCGGAGGCCGCCAATTTTTCTTATCCCGACTTCGTCGACAAATTGTTTGATTATTAGAAAACCTCGTGGTCGATATAATTTGATATCTCAATTAAGTTACCGTCCGGGTCACGGATGTAGATAGATTGAATAGGTCCCTTAGCCCCGGTTTTCTTAACAGGTCCATCTACTATTTCTACACCGCAGGCCTTGACGTGGTGAATCACCTGCTCTAGGGGGATCTGAGTTATGAAACAGATATCTCCCGAGCCCGGCGTGGGATTCAACGCCTTCGGTTTGAACTCCTTCCCGGCTTGATGAAGGTTGATTTTTTGCTCTCCAAATTGTAACGCCTTGCGATTGTCTCCGAAAGTCTCCCTCTCCATCCCAAGAACGCGCGAGTAAAACTCACAGGTTGCTTCGATGCTTTGAACGGTAAGGACAAAGTGATCCATCCTCTCAATCTTCATCTCAGCTCTACTCCTCTCCGGGGTTTGCCAAGGTGCCCTCCTTGATGACAAGAACAGGGGTCCACTTCGCCTCACGTCTACCCCTACGCTGAACCGCGGTTTCTCCCTCGTATGCGACGGTAGTAGGTTCTTGTATGAAGCTCTCCGGAGCATCAAATGTGGTAATGTTCACAGTGGCGTATCGGCGGTTGCCTGCTTGAAAAACCGAAGCCAGGTAAATTCCGCATCGTTTGCACACTATCAAATCTGCTGTCTTGAGCCCAAAGCGATAGCGGCTTAGATGGTCAAGATTATGGATGACACTATTCACGGAGCTGTCCGGATCAGAGGCGGCTTGAGCCCGGTGCTTCGAGGACATGCAAGATGCCGAGGAAAATTCGGCGGGCATCAGACACTCCATCAGGATCTCAGCCTATAGGCCTCCTCTTATGGATCGACCCCCGCATGCCTCCTTTAAGATCATGTCTTTTTGCTACTTTAGGAGAGCTAAATAACGCCGCAGGTTAAGCGTCGGACCTGCGCAGAGCCGTAGTCATCCGCAATAACTCGTTGGGCAAATACACTCTGAGCATGCCCTTTGCAAAGCCGGTCGTATCTCGAGTGACAATACCTGTTGCTCCCGCATGGCGAGCTGCCTCGTGAAGGACCGCATCCTCGTAGTCGTGGAAGTTCAGCGACAACGCCTCCGACAAAGTAGCCTATCTACCAGGGCCACGTCGAAGAGCGAGAGCAGAGTTTGCACGTGCTTTCTAGCACGCGTGACGCCAATTGCCTTTGCTGTCAAGTAGTGGATTGTCGTAACGCTGGTAGCGCCTAGAAGCCCATCGATCCGTTTTTGTTCAACCTGCACCAGCAGTTGGGCGGCTGTGACAGCGTGAGGCTCCCGATTCAGCAACACATCGAGCAGGTTATTTGTATCGAACAGGATCCTCAACGGTGCTTCTCTTCAAGATGGCGGCGTTAGTCATGCTCGCTGAGCGACTCGTCACCGAGGGCCCCGAGCAACGAGCGCACCCTCGGTGTCAACGTGTCCATCCTGCCACCCTTTCGTTGGCCTAGCAGAGAGAAAAAGTCCGCGACAAGAGAGGAGACGGACTTCCCCGACCTCCGAGCATATGCTTTTGCTCTGCGGACCAAATCATCGTCCAATCTCAGGGTCAACTTCGTCTGCATGTTTCTATCCTATATACTTCTGACGTATACCCAATCCTAAAATATGCGTCATCAAGGACGGCCTGTCAAGGACCTCCTGCAATCATCGTATGCTCGACTATCCTAGCTGGGAAAATCAGGGGCCGCGGGGCACTTTCCGAGGGGGCAGGGGAATCTTCTAACTCACAGCAATGGAAAGCACTAAATATATCCCCGGAACTCACAGGGGCCTATGAGGAGAAAAGAGTTGCGTCCACCCTGAAATCAAGAACTTGTACGTCAGGTAAAACACCCCTCCCATTTGCGCACCTAGCATTCCTGCCATGCCTGGATAGCATTTTTTCGACCTTCAAGGCCAAGGAAAATCAATAAGAGTCTGACGAGTACTTTCCTCTCGGCCTGAAGGCTCCTTCCACCGAGGGAATGTAAACTCACTTACTGCGCTTGTATTAGATTTATCAGACCCTTTCAATAACGAATGCGGAATCGCTGTAAGCTGGCTATCACGCTGGACGTATTACGTCCTGCGTGATAGCTTCGATTAGGTGATCGAATCGTCTAGAGATAAACAAACTAAAACCCTTTTTGAAGATCGGATGGCTCCAAAGTACCGTTCGATCGAAAGGCAGGCTCGGTGACGATTGCTATACCTGCATCAGGCGCGAACTTTGAAAGACTTGTCGGTATTGCCAGGCAGTCGCCTCGAAAAGCTTTCGGGTGACCGCAAAGGTCAGTATTGTATTTGGATTAACTACCAGTGGCCATCTGCTTCAGATGGAAGGACGGGCGCACCCACGACGTAGAGATTACGGATTATCACTGAGTGATTACGGGAGGAAAAGATGTCAGGGAAACGCGCAGAATTGAAGCCCATCCATCCAGGTGAGGTCCTTTTAGAGGACTTCATGGATTTCCATCAACCAGCTCGCACGTGATATAGACGTGCCCCCTGGGAGAATCAGCGCAATTGTGAACCGCCGAAGGGCCATTACGGCGGATACAGCTTTGCGACTCGGCAAGTACTTCAGAGTGTCACCGGAAATATGGATCGGCCTTCAGGCTGACTATGACCTCCGCGTTGCAAGACAGTCTACCTGGCCAGCCGTGGCCGTGCGCGTTCGGGCGCGGGCGGCTGCATAAAAAGGTGACTTGCGAGATCCACCACCTCACTCGTGTAGGTTTGTCTTGTCATTGTCCGAATTTTACCCGCAAACCCGAGCCGAAGAGGACCTACGAGAGCCAAAGATTGAAATTCTTAATCTGATAGATTTTTTGGTTGCCGGTTGTGGTCGTCGGATAATTAAGCCTCACTTTCCGCCAATGTTATGTTTCCTTCTATTTAATTATCTAACCCGACAACTCCTCCCCATGGCGGTCTGCATTACTCATGAGAGCAGAAGCTCTAAATCCTCCCGGCTGAGATTTTGAATCAGGCTGTTGTCTGCATTGATAATGGCGTCGGCGAGGTCTCGTTTGGTTTTCTGAAGCTCCACAACTTTCTCTTCGACCGTATCTTGGGCAATCAGGCGGTAGGCGAAGACCTGACGTGTTTGGCCGATGCGGTGGGTACGGTCGATCGCCTGGGCCTCGACCGCGGGGTTCCACCAGGGGTCCAGCAGGTAGACGTAGTCGGCGGCGGTCAGGTTAAGGCCCAAGCCTCCCGCCTTGAGGCTGATGAGAAATAACTTGAGGTTAGGATCGTTTTGGAAGCACTCGACTCTGGCTTTTCGGTCACGCGTGCGACCGTCCAGGTAGGAATAAGGAATATTGGCTCGATCTAGCCGGTCACGCACGATCGCGAGGAAGCTCGTGAATTGCGAGAAAACCAGGGCCTTGTGGCCCTCCTCGAGCACTTGGTCGATCTGTGAAAGGAGCACGACGATCTTGGCGCTCGGCTCGGCGACCCTGGTCTTGTCGATCAACCCAGGGTGGCAGGCGACCTGACGCAGCCGGAGCAACGCTTCGAGGACCTGAAACTTTACTTTGTTCATGCCGTCGCGCTCCAGATGGGTGAGCACCCGGGAGCGGTAGTATTGGCGCAGCTCGTCGTAGAGCTTCCTTTGCCGAGGCTCCAACTCGCAGTAAAGGGTCTGTTCCGTTTTTTGCGGTAGCTCCCGGGCGACCTGCCCCTTTGTGCGGCGTAGGATAAAAGGCCTCAGGGCGCGCGCCAGCAGGCTGCGGGTTTTGACATCGGGGTTGCGCCCCTTGACACCTCCCATCCGGAACACCGAGGCGTTGCCCAGCATGCCGGGATTCAAGAATTCAAACAGACTCCAGAGCTCCCCTAGGTGGTTTTCCACGGGCGTGCCGCTGAGCGCCAAACGGTGGTCGGCCCGCAACAAGCGCACGGCCTTTGCCGATAAGGTCCGCGCATTCTTGATCGTCTGCGCTTCGTCCAGGATGCAATAGTCGAAGGACACGTCTTTAAAAAGGACGGCGTCACTCCGGAGCGTGCCGTAGGTTGTGATTACCAGGTCGTATCCGTCAAAGTGGCCGCCGGGTTTCAGGCGCGCCATCCCCGTGTGGTCGAGGACTCGCAGCTTGGGGGTGAACCGAGCGGCTTCTTGCTTCCAATGAAACACCAGCGATCTCGGCACGACCACCAGAGACGGGCCGGGTCGCATTCGAGCGTCGGTCTTTGCAGGAGTGCCATTGGCGCGCAGCTCGCGGCGTGAATCGAGCAACGCGAGCACCTGCACGGTCTTGCCGAGCCCCATGTCGTCAGCCAGACAACCACCGAAGCCGAATCGCTGGAGAAAGCAGAGCCATCCTAGTCCATCGCGCTGGTAATCACGCAATTGGCCGACAAAACCGGAAGGGGGATGGGCAGGCTCGATTCGCTCGAACCTTTGGAGCTCTGCGCGCGCCCGCTCGAATACGGCATCGCCAGTCACCTGGGGTTCCGAGGCGAGCAAGGCATCCAGGAGACCGATCTGCTGCCGCGTGAATCGCAGGTGGTCTTCTTGAACGGTTCCGAGACCGGCAAGGAGGCCGTACTTTTTGACCCACTCCTCCGGGAGCATGCCGAACGTGCCGTCATCCAGCCTGACGGTGGTCTCGCCCCGCTTTAAGGCCCTCAGCAGTTCGGGGAGCTTGACCATGGTCTCGTCGAATTGGGCGCCGCCGCGCAATTCAAACCAATCGACTCCAGAACTGACCTCGATGCGGAACTGGCCGGGCATCCGGTATAGTTTGCCTTGAGCCTCTACGTGCCATCCCTCATTGAGCAACGCGCGGACCACTGTGGGGAGACGGTTTGGCGGCAACTCCAGTTCTTGATCCTCGGTAAAGGAGGTCCTCCGAAAACCGAGTTCCTTAAGCCGTTTCTCCGCGGCGAGCTCAGCCCCAACGTCACGCGCGATCAGGCGACGCCGCTCCTTCTGATAAACTCCTCGTCCTGGGCGTCTGTATGAGATGACCTCGGCGTCGTATTCAAAGGACAACTCTCCCACCAGCCGATCCCGGCTCCATGAACGCTGCTCTCCTGTCTTTAGCATCAACTGAGGTTTTGGCTTGAGTGAAATCTCTTCAACCCTAAGTTCTTCCGGCAGTTCCAAACGGGGCCATCGGGGCAGACCGAAGAGCCCGGTGACAAAGTCGTCTGCTTGTTTAACCGGAACGGAAAAAAATTCCCTCTCGCGTAAAAGAGATATCCAGCCGAACGATCCGAAGTCCTGAAGACGGGCGACCTGGTCTTCGTAGAACACCAAGCCTCCTTTGATGAGCATTAGCGGTGTCGAGAGGGCCATCTCCTCCTCGTCCCGCCGCAAGCAGCCTGTAACGGAGTAACGCTCGCCGGATTCATCGAGCGCGAGCTTGAGGTAAAACTCCCATGGCTCCCCGTCATCCCATTGGACCGGCTTAAGTTCAGGGTCATTGACCGACCTGCGCAGACGACAGCGGCCCGTAGCGCACACCAGAGGAAGTGCCACATCCCACAGGGGCTCAGAGAGGAGGTAGCTGGAAGGGGCAGACTCATAGTAGGGAGAGTAATGGTAGATCGACCACATGTTTGTATCCTCTTTCGCTCCTAGCAGGATGGACATGATCTGCCTATCGGCCGGGTTGGGGAGCTGGGAGATTTGGCTGAAGCGTATTTTTCGTGACTTGAGCTTGCCCCATTCGCCGTCTCTCTTGGGTTCGTGATAGGCTACTTCGACCGCAAGCTTCTGGCTCGAGAGTGTGGCCGAGATGTCCACCACATAAATAATTTCTCGATCCGGCGGCCATGCGGTGCTTTGATAGGGAGTTTCTTCCTCCATGGCTCCACGGATGCTTATCAGATGCTGCTTCCAGCTCGAACCCGACGGGTGTCCCGCTCTTGGCTGCTGTATAACGTCATCGTTCTCATCAGGAAAAACCGCTGGGTCCGCCTCCTCGATCTGCAGAGGCCTGCTATTCCCTGCCCCCACCAAATAGCCCTGTTCTTCGGCAGCCAATAGCGTTGCCCAGATATGCTTACAGGTCTCCCGGTATCCCTCGTAGTACGGACAGGTGCACGACACACTAAGAGATTGCTTTTTCCCTGAGATGCTTACGAAGTACCGGCGGGTCCCCTGAACGGTCGCCTCGACTGACCACGGATCACCTTCAAGTATCTCCACGGCGCCGCGCAAGAAGTATAAGCGGCCTCGTTGTTGAGAGAGCCTTCCTACTTGTCCGGAAGTTTGGCTGGTCAGCGAACCTTTCACGGGAAAATCATTACCCGAATGCGGAAGAAATGTCCATCGAGTTGTTCCGAAAATTGAAGGCAAGATTGCCTATGTCGGGCGGTAAGAGCCTGCCAGGTCGAAAAGATAGCCGAAAGGGAGGGCAGGACAATGACGCCAAGAAAGCTTACAGTGTTGATTATGCTCTTAGGGTTTTTGCCCCTGGCGTCGTGCTAACTCCAAGCGTAGGCTTTCTTCACCCTTCGCCATCGCCCCTCTATGGTTTGCGGAAAAAATCGGCTTCATCAGTAAAGACAACTAACGCAAGAGCGGCTTTTCAGCCCGGATCTGCCAATCATAGGTGATGTTCACCCATGATCCATCCTGCTCAAAGGTCCAAATTCCACGCCCGACGAAGTCTCCCCAGGCCTCTAGTGTAAACCCACAGGGATATCGCGTTTCCTTGACCCGAAACTGCCAGCGCAACGTATAGGGCAGCCAACCTCTCGTATGGATAACCACTTTGCCAATGCCCCTTTCATCGCCATGGTTTAACTCTTGCAAGTCAAGATAGACTGTCGGCGACCAGCGGACCAGCTCGGTGGGATTCTGCAATATTTGATAAACTTCTTCTTGCGTGCCCTCCAATCGCCAGTGCGTGAGAAAGTGATAATCGCTGCTGGCCACATCATCTTCCCGTGTTGTTATGCCAGCGTGCCTGGTGCTGCCTTTGAGTCTCGCTTAGCGCCTCAGGGCGATAGAAGCGGTCGTAGAATTCGAGATCGAGGTGGCTCGCTTGAAACCCAGTAACCGTCCGAAAAGGAGGGATATAGGCGGGAAACCGTTTGTAATGATTGTATATATAGGAACAGTAAGCGACGGTGGCATCAATGGCAGCTTCACTGATCTCAGGAATCTCTCCGGAAATAGCAGCGGGATCTTGCCACGCGCTCCTGCGTATGCCCCTTCGAAAAACGCCTTTGGCTCCAAACTTGATCTCGATAACGGCCCGCACGGCCGCCTCCATTGAGGATAATAGGGAGGGCAGTAGGGTTTGATCAAAGCGCTCCCATTGCGCTCTAGACCAATGGGATATAGGACCGGAGCGTCGCGACCAGGCAGACGCATCATTGTAGCGACAAACCGATTAACTCCTAGGTAACGACTTGTGGGCATCTGTTCCAGGCGAAACCCAAGCGCCTCAAACCAGCCGGATTCATGCTCGGCAAAATTGGAAAAGCCGCCCAATCCCATGGCTTAAGTCATAAGTCCCAGGTTCTGGAGCATCATTCCCTGCTCGATCGTCGCCACCTCGGAACCCATCAGTTCGAGCCGCTGTACGGCTATAATACGGCCACCCTTTGGATCGTTCTCTAAGTGCCCCCCTTTGCTGCGCGCAAACCGCCCGATTCCGGCCGGCTGAAGGTTCGTTCACTCGTCTAATATAAAGGCACCCGTGGTTTCGTTGAAAAGCTCCAGAAGCCCATTGATATACATGAAGGTAAGTTCGTTAATCGGAAGAAAGTATGTGCTCCTAGGAGCATAGAGAGACCACTGATTGACGTTGAGGTTGAACATCGGCGCAAGAGGTGGCGCGGATCTCCCGTTTTTAATCTTGACCCGGCAAGGGCGGTAGAGTTCTATCAGGTTTTCTCTCTAAGCTAAATTATATCGACCACGGGATTTGAACCCCGCGGTCGACCAAAGGGAAGAGCTACCACTAGTCGCGGTACGGCCTATTAGCCCTGCCATTATGGTACCACCTCCCCCCTCCGCATAGGGCAAATCGGCTAAGGCGCAACCGGTAATGCCCCACCCGGCAAAGACCAGAAAGACCTCTTCGTCTTCGGTCAAAGGAAACGGGTCGTGGCGGCTGCGGTAGGTGAGAGGAACAATGTCCATCTTCGTGCCTAGACCAAAGCGGCGTCACCGCCGCCTCAATGCATCCAGCAGCGGGTAGTCGGCCATTTTCTTGCTGGGTGCAAAGGACACAGAAAAGTCTGCCCGTTAATATTTTTTTACGAAAGGATGATCATTCTCAAGAAATCTAAGCTTGCAATACTCAGGTTGCCCGAGGGATGTTTTCACCCCGCGAGCTGGTTTACGGAGAAACCCCCTGGACCACAGACAATCCGTTGCTTCTAATACAAACGCAGTAAGTAAGTTTACATTTCCTCGGTGGAAGGAGGCTTCAGGCCGAGGGAAATGGGCCAGTGCCTTGAGGGCCGCCACCCCTACCCCTTCACGTGATTATTCCTACCGTTTGGGCCTGCGCCAAACCTCACGTTCGGTTCCCTCGTCCTTCAATCTCCTTCCCCTCGGAATAACCTCAATGTAACAAATTTAAATACGTTTGTATTAGTTATCAGCCTCAGCAGTCAGCTTCCGCTCTCTGGCTGAGAGCTCATAGCGGAAGGCTGACAGCCGTTGACTAAACTCGACATTTCTTATGTGTAATATGGTCCTCAAACTCCTCACGGTACTTCTTGATAAAGGCGGCGGCCGGCATAGCGGCTGCATCGCCAAATGGGCAGATCGTGTTTCCCATAATGTTGCCGCTGATATTAAGAATCAGATCCAAATCC
>JAPUHZ010000075.1 GCA_027297485.1 Deltaproteobacteria bacterium | reverse complement strand
TCAATAGCTGCTGCAAGAGTAGTCGTCCAACCACCACCGGAAATACCGATCATTGCAATATGTCTATATTCATAATTCTTCTGTAGGTAATTTAGCACCACCACCACTGGCTCAATAAAAAACTTAAGCTGATGCCCGCTCTGTACGTTTATAAATCTCATTTGATCGTGTGAAGTTATTTTCATCTGACCCAATCGCGGCAAAACGACGGTGGGTCGATTATTAAGGCAAAGCAAAGGCATGCAAAACACCACCACTGAATAGCCCCTATCAAGGAATTGTTTTAGGTGTCTGCCTTTCATATAATAGTTTTTATGGCCTTGATGAAATAAAATAATCTTCCCATTATTATCCTTGGGTAAGAAATGGAAAATGTGAGATTCTAATCCAAAGTCCATTTTTACAATCAACTTGTCGATTCTTTCAATTGAACTCATGCTTTTGAAAAACTCACCGTTTCCCTCGCTTTGAATGAGCAGTGGCGGCTTATCAGTTGGGATCCCTTTTCTTCCCCAAAAAAAATTAATAAGCATACTTCTGGCCTCATAAACGTCAGCGCTACTTTTTATTGATATCAGTTCCTCCACCTGGGTATTGTGATATTGTTTCAATTCGGCTGTCAGATCTTTTGTGGCTCCCGGCGGCTCTGTGGTATCCTTCTTTGCTTCCAACATATTGTATGGAAAAATACGATTTCTATAGGTGAGTATCCCATACAAATAACTCCCGCTTATTATGGCAATCATCGTAATGATACGTATGATTCTATTTCTCAACAGGTTTGTTCCTGAGCCCTTAGTCATTGGTAGCAAATTCTTAACTTATAGGCGCTGATGCTTTTTCTTTTTCAAACGTTCAATTCCCTTAAGCCCTGCCTTCGCCACACTGTTGTCCGAGTCCAATTTTAATGCCTCTCTATAGGCCGCTTCGGCCCTATCGAAAAAGGATAGACGGGAATAGGCAAAACCAAGGTTCGCGTAAGCCACCGCTTCTTTGGGCGATAGATCCACCACCAGATTAAACTCTTTAACTGCTTCCTTCACCATCCCGTATTTTAGATAAAGGATACCCAGATTATTGTGAGCAGATTCATCCCCCTGGATATTGTAGACAAAGATAGAATAACCGATCCGACCTATCGGTTCATATGCTTTCAGCCAATCAAATGATTTCTTATCAGGAAGATAGACCGATTGTAGATTAGTTGTACTGATAGCTATGAAATCCGCCCGACCGCCATCTGGCTCCTGCCTGCATAGGGGAAGAGAACCAGGAAGATAAATAAGATTTATCCCATAAAAACATGGATCCGCCGTTCCGAAATAGCTCAAATATAGTTTCTTGATACCCTTTTGATCCATAAACACTTTAAGTCTCTTCAGATCTTGCCCCCAGTCCGAGTTGGAATCTACCAGATAGTGATACCCGCGCTCCGGCCCAACAAACTCATTGAAATAAGCCAGGTAGCTTGGAAAGATCGAGACGGATGAGAAGACGTACCATAACCCCAGGCCAGCGAAACAGGAACCAAAGAAACGTGGCTTGCTAAACTTGATCATTGTAATGCTACTGGCGAGCACGATTAGGAAAGGGTATATCGGCAAGATGTGCCTGATCCCTATATTGATGTGGCTCAACAAGGCCGACGCACCGATGATGCCAACAGGGATTAAAAGAAAATATTCAGCCTTCTCTTTCTTAAAGCTCAAAAAGAGAACAGAGATCAGGATGAAAATCAAAAAAGGGATAGGGGTTTTCAAAAGAAAAGCTATAGGAAAGTAACCCCACCAGCCATCGGTAGAATGTTTTCCCATTAGAAACGCATCGTGGCCCCCTTCATAGTGGGCCACGGTATCATAAAACCCTTTGATGTAGAGTTGCCATTGAGTGCCATAAAAGAGAAGAACCACACCTATGGCAACTGCTGAGATTAAGGCCACAGCCTTTAAGGCGAGAGGTATTCTCTCTATGATCACTTTATACTTTTTGAAAGGCATGATGAGATCATTGGCGTTCTCGTTCGAGAATCTCCCCTTTTGTGCCAAAAAAGCTAATATAAAAAGCATGGGGAAGAGCATGACAGCAGAAAACTTTGAAATTAGGGCAAGGCCCAATGTAATCCCCGTAAGGACCAAGGATTTCGAAGAAGGCGATTGAGTGTATCGCCAAAATTGGAATATGGTGGCAAAAATAAACAGCGTAACGATAAGATCATTGGTGGCCAGCCGCGAATGGGCAATGATATTTGGCTCAAAACTGTATAAAAGCAGGGCAAATAGGCCGGCACGATTTCCAAAAAGGAGTTGCGCCCATTTAAAAACCAACAACCCAAGTAGCAGAGACAATAAAACAATCGGAAGTCTGCTCCAAATAAGCATTGTGTGAGCGTTTTGATTAGCAACATAAAAAAACTCATGGGCAAAGTCATATCTATCCTTCATCCCTTGGGCTCGTTTTTGCCAGCTATCATGATCAAAAGGAATGGCAGGCTTAAAAGCTAGAAGTGGAAGTGCCGTAAAGACTCTACTCAGAGGCGGGTGATCATGATAGAGACTCAGATCTCTTACAAACAGCTCCGCATAGCCCACCGACGGATTTACCATCTCGTCAAAGGTCGGCGAATCGTTCCACATGCTTAGGACTGCCTGAAGAAAAAAAACAATGATAAAAGCCCAAAGCACCCAGGGCGTTGCTCTTTCTACCGTCATTTTAAGACTTTATATTCCCCCACGTACCTTATCGGAACGAGTCTATTCGGTATGGCCTTCACCTCCAATTCCTCCAGGAGGCCTCTTGTCATCGACCTCAGGACTGGAAGGCTGAAGCTATGCAAATGCCATTCATTCTTCTCTGGTATATTCTTAAACAGGAATTTAAATACCCCTGCTTTCATAAAGATTTGCTTCAACCTATCTATGAGCGCTTCGTTAGGTATTGACAGGACTACCGTACCACCGGCCCTTGCAACCCTTTTGATCTCACGAAGGACCGCTATTGGATCGAGGGTATGTTCCAATACCTCAGTGCATATAATTTTATCAAAAAAGTCGTCCGGATAGTCTATCTTTCCTGCGTTACACTTCTTCAGTTCAACCTTATCGCCTAAACGCTTCCTGGCTAGGGAAAGCATCCTTTGAGAAAGGTCAATGCCATACAACTTCCCCACACTCACTCCCTGCAGAACGTGCCCTGCTCCACAACCCACCTCAAAGATCTTTTCATTTTCCTGAGGAGAGAGTAGTTTCAATACCAAACTAACTCTCCTCTTCTCAATATATCTGATAACTGGGTTCGATTCAGAGTAGTAACTTTCAATGTCATATTTTTCCACCATCTGCTCGTTCCATTCTGAAAACGATTCCTCTTTCACTTTTTTTATTCTCCTTATCGTAACCGGCTATCAGGGGACACGAGTTAAGGTCCACTTACAACATGGCGCTAATTGTCAACAATAGCGGTAGAAACAATCGGCCCGCGAACTAAGGTAACATGCAGCTTTGTTTTCTCCGCAGAACCCATATGCACCTACCCTAGACACCCCATCGCATTCCAATCACCCTCTGTGCAACGTTAAATTGCGCCGGCCGTGCGGACACACATGGAGGTTGAACAGTCTACGCTTCATAAAGCCCTTTCAATAAATCTCTCATGCCAAATCTGAAATACCAAGAGTGTCCATAGGAGTTTTCTATTGTCCCTTCTTCTTTTGACGTGGTCATCGATCAGATTCTTTACATAAGGATAGTGAAAGAATCCTTGCCTCTTTATTCTCTGCTCGCTCAAGTAATCCAACATAAAGTCCTTGAGCTCTCCCGTTAACCAGCGCGAGAGGGGAATGCCAAAACCCTTTTTGGGCCTGTTTGCAATCCCTTCCGGAAGCATTCCATCCGCAGCCTTTTTCAGCAAATATTTTGTTTTAAGGCCGTTCAGCTTCAAATGCATCGGCAAATTACAGGCAAATTCGACCAACTCCTGATCTAGCAGAGGACATCTGATCTCCAAGGAATTGGCCATGCTGGCCCTATCGACTTTGACCAAAATATCGTCCTGGAGGTATAGTTTCATCGAAAGGTATAGTATCCTCTCCAGATCTTTCGTGAGTCGGCTCTCGTTGATATAGCCAAAGATATCTTCGTAAGTATTGTGTTCCCGAAGCTCCGTTTTGAGATCATTGCTCAAGAGGTCTTTTTTTTCCCTATCAATAAACGCCCCCATCCATATAAAAAATCTTATCTCCGAGGAGACCCCGGTCCCTTTTAGGAACTGTTTGATCTTGAAATCCGTACTGACATTGTTGTGAGATACGGGAAGGTAGGAAGCTGCCGTCTTGAGGCCGTTTCTGAGAAAGTTCGGAAGGAAATCATAATAGCTCACAAGTTTGTGGGCCTGATACGTTTGATAGCCTGCGAACAGTTCGTCTGCCCCGTCTCCGCTCAGGGCCACCTTGACCCTCTCGGATGTGAATTTAGAGAGGAGATAGGTTGGCAGGATCGAGGCGTCCGCAAGGGGTTCGTCCAGGATATCGGGTAGGGCGTAGAGATTTTCCAACAGCTCATCCTTATTAAAGATCTTGAGTTGATGCCTCGCCTTTAAGCTATGGGCAATCTCTCCCGCGTATTGGCTTTCGTCAAAGGAGGGGTCCTCAAAGCCTATGGAAAAACATTCGATCTGTTGGTCCTGTCTAGTCGCCAAGGCCGCAACCAGACCGGAGTCGATACCACCACTCAAAAAGACCCCTACGGGCACATCGGCCACAAGCCTGGCCTTTACCGCCCGCTCTAGAATTGTCCTAAGTTCTTCAATGTAATCTTCCTCCGTTTTATATGCGATGGGATAGTCTACCAGAGGGATATCCCAGTACTGGACGGACTGGATCTCTCCCTTTTGCACCAAGAGGTAGTGCCCCGGTTCAACCTTTTTAATGGACTTGAAGATGGAATTGGGGGCAGGAACATACTCATAGGTGAGATACTTGTTGAGAGAATACAAGTCGATTTCCTTGCTCACCATTGGATGCCTAAGGAGGGCCTTGATCTCAGAGGCAAAGATAATTCCGTCCTGGTAACAGGCATAGTGGAGGGGTTTTTTGCCGATTCTATCCCTGGCCATGAAAAGGCTATGACTGCGGCCATCCCATAGGACAAAGGCAAACATGCCCTTCAACCGTTCGAGACAACCCGTTCCTTTTTCCTCGTAAAGATGAACAATCACTTCTGAGTCGGAGTTGGATTTGAATCGATGACCTTTCTGCTCCAACTCTCGCCTAAGCTCCTGGATGTTGGATTTTTCGCCGTTAAAAACGAGCCAGATACTCCCATCTTCGTTGGTCATGGGCTGACGGGCCGCCGAGGAGAGGTCGATAATGCTGAGTCTCTTGTGACCTAAGCCGATGGACAAATCTCCTAACCGTAGGATCCTTTGACCCTCGTCGTCAGGTCCACGATGCACCAGGGCCTCTCCCATGCGGGCTAGGATGTTCTCTTTCACCTGCTCTCTGTGAGAAGTATATCCGTAGATGCCACACATTTATTCTATTTCTCCCGATTTTCTAGGATAATATCGACCGTAAAAAATAG
>JAPUHZ010000074.1 GCA_027297485.1 Deltaproteobacteria bacterium | reverse complement strand
TGCTGAAGGGAGAGATCAGCCGTTTCAGCATCGATAAGCTGATCAACATGCTTGCACGCGCGGGAATACGAGTACGTCTAGAAACGGAGCCACAGGCAGCTTGAGAAGTGTATAGGGGTCTAACAAACCGGTTGGAATCCGACGCTCCAAGGCTCGCGCCTCTCTGCCGAAGCGATATCACTGTCCTTTTTTGGTTTCTTTTCTCTGTTTCATCCTGACAGTAGGTCTCTGTTTGTTGGCAGGCTGAATTCCGGCTAGAAAGGCTGTCTCAGCCCCTATCGTGGCGGTATTGATGAAGAGTTTGGCTCCTGGTTGGATGAATAGTCTTGCAGGCTCAGGCCCCGCAGATAATCCAGTCTCGGCGAAAGGAATTCAGGCTCTCACAGCCGTTCTTCCGCACTACGAGCGTCTCACCGAACTGAAGTCCCATCTTCTCGTCCTTGGTGATGACGTTGGGCTGAATGACGATCACCATGTTCTCCCGAAAGATCACTTCTTCACTTTTGTGGCGGCGCGTAGTGCGGCTCTGAATGATGGGAGGGTACTGGTTGGCGCCGTGAATCAGGTCGTCGTAGATGCTGTATCTCCGGCGATGGATGATTTCCGTGAATTCGGGGGACACAATACTGATTTCGTGATGGCCGACAAAAAAAGGGTCCGTAAAAAATAGGTATTATGTCCCCCAGAATTAAGAGCGGATCGAATTACGCCTTCTTTCTTAGCCGAGCCAACTTCTCGCCTATCTCAAAGTGGCGTCCCTGCACCGCAAGCTTTGCTTCTTCGTCCAACTCCTCGTCCCACTGTCCTAGCGAATAGCCATACCAGGGCATCTGGGGCCTCAGTTTTGGCAGGCCAAGCTCCTCCCATAGCTCGCGGGCTCGCTCCATATACTCGCGCTTAGGCAGGGAGATCGGCGGAAACGGTTCCTTCTGGATTGCGTTGCAGAGCATGCCGGATTCATCGGCCGGGAGATGATAGGAGACCACATCCGTGCCGTGGACATCGTCTTTGTAGTAAAATGGCGGAGCGTGCCCTTTCTCCATGCCTCCGACGATGTGTACATCGCGGTGCGGTTTCATCCGGTAGCACATGGCCCAGAACACTGCCGCCTCGTTCGAGGGGTCAATATCTTCGTCAACCGCGATGACGATTTTCCCAACGCCGGGATGAAAGGAGCTGGCCGCGTGCAGTGCGCGCCAGACCTCCGCTTCGCTGGGCCGTCGCATCTGAATGATAACGAGTTTGTACGTGTTCGTGAGCGGCTCGTGCATCTCCACGCGAATTACGCTCTGGATGCGGCAGTTGTCACGCAGGTGGACCAGCATCAGCCGGTCGTAGCCGATCTTTCGAATGACCGACGACTCGCTCGGGGTGACTTGGCTGATCCAGGAGACATAGACCGCGTCCTTGCGATGGGTGATTGTGCTCACTTCCATAAAGGGGTTGAACTGCCGGGGGTGCATGTAGCCGTGCGATTCGCCGAAAGGTCCCTCCGGCTCGATCCACTCTGTGTCGAGGAATCCTTCAATTACGATTTCTGCTTCGGCCGGCACAAGGAGATCTACGGTCTTGCACTTAACCACGCGAATCGGTTCGCCTGCCAACCCACCCGCAACCGCCAGTTCGTCCAATCCATAGGCCACCTTCTGGACCGAAACGTACGAGACGACGGGTGGAGCCCCCAGCACTAGAGCTGCAGGCAGAGGTTTGCCCTTTGCCTGAGCCTTTTTCCAATGAAGGTAGATATCTTGCCCCAGCCCCGACGGGAACACGCCGATACGGGTGTGCGATTTGATCTGCCCTCGGTAATTACCGAGGTTCTGGATTCCGGTCTCCGGGTCTTTCGTAATCCAATGCGAGCAAGTCGTATAAGGTCCGTTATCGAAGCCGGGCGTCGAGATGGGCACTGGGAATTCGTCCAGCCCTTCTCGACGCAACTCATCGCCAAGGTGCACTTCTTCCTGGCACACCGCCTCGGTCACCAAGGTGGGCGGAACCGGCTGGGAAAGAGCGACCTTCCATTTCTGGTCCATCTCTTCGACACTCTTACAACCCATTCCGAGGAAATAGATAGCCCGGTTACCCGCAAGCGCGCCGACGACAACCGGGAACTTGTAACGGCGGCCCTTGGCGTCGGTAACATTTTCGAATAGCCATGCCTTTCGATCCTCTTCGGGAATACCCCCGCGGTACTGCCAGCGAACGAGCGGATGCAGCTCGGTATCCTTGTTGATGACCCGATTGATCCGGCGAAGATAGCCGGACTCCTCGAGTTTCCTAAGATGGTCGTGTAGGTCGGAATAGCCCATTGTCTCACACTCTCCTATTGTAAATTATGGATTAGAAATCCACCCCCACCTGGGTAAACCTCCTCTATGTATAACTCTTCCCATCTCATATCAAGCACCAGGCTGCTCTCTGTCATAACTTGGAGCTTATCCTAGTCGGGAGGCCCCTAAGTTTGGCATGGGCCGGTGGAGAGTCGGGCCTGCTGTAACATCTAGATTGTTTGACTTTATCAAGCCGGCTCTAGTATCGATGGATCTGTCAAGTTGCGGCGCGATTAAAAATGGAAGAAGCTTGGTCCATAATGACTCAGGTCTTTGTGTTTTTGGCTGTTGCCTGGAATCAATGATTGACGTTATATTCAGGGAAACTTTGTAAACTGACGGGAGCCTGTGCGAGACTAGAAATCCTGCCCCATGGGGCAGCTTTGGTGGAACAACGGTCCCCGCAATTATACCACGACAAAAAGAGGATAACACCCACGATTGAAAGAAGACGGCGGCTAAGGCCGCCGTGTCCCATGACAGGACGGGAGCGTCGCTGGCTGGATCCGGTCAAGGGGCGCCTCAAAGTGCTGGAGCGCCGCGTGGATCTTGTGGTGTCGCGCTTTGTGTATCCCCATATGCTCGGAGCCTGGAATCCTTACAGCTGGCTTCTTGCCCGTCGCTTTTGTCTGGCTGAAATCTCCATTTCTCCGGCAGGCTGGCCGAGAGACATCGCCCGGCTCAAGGTCCTCTTATTGTCGGACATTCATACGGGCATTTTTCTCAAGCCTGAAGTTTTGTCGGACATCGTCGGTTCCTTGATGGAGCTCCAGCCCGACTTGGTGGCGGTTGCGGGCGACTTGGTAACGGGGCAGCCCAGTGATCTCGACGGATTTCTCCCTGCGTTGGCTCCGTTGTCGCGTGCGCCACTGGGCGCATGGTATTGCTACGGCAACCATGACTATTTTGGCGGCGATCCTGAAGACATTTACAAGGACCTGCGCTCGATAGGGATCACGACCCTCAGGAACGAGTCGGTGGTTTTAGAGCATGGCGATAGCCGGTTCGTTCTCGGCGGCATCGATGACCGCATCCTGGGAACGCCCGATTGGGATCTGCTGATATCCAAAAACGGCCCACCCCATCTTCTTCTGGCACATCACCCGGATTTCTTTTACGAAGCTGAGGCGCGGGGCGTTACACTCACGCTGTCGGGTCACACTCATGGTGGTCAGATTCGTTTTCCAAACGGCCCGCCGCTTGTGCGTCAGAGCCAGTTTCGTCTCGACGAGGGTGCCTACGCGTATAACTCTTCTCTGCTCATTGTCTCCCGTGGTCTGGGCAGTGTGGGGCTGCCCTGGCGCTACGGAGCGGATCCTGAGGCAATCCTAATTGAAATCGTTTCCCCGAAATGATCTTGGAGGCCCCGCGGACCGAAGTGGCCGACCGTGCGATTCACTTAGACAAAAGACAAGGGGCAGAGTCGAATTCTCGACTATAATAGAGCAGCCTCTACAGCAGGTGAAATTGGATTGAACAGCCGGACAGGAAGGAACAATTTAAAAGAAGCAAAGCCTATACTACGCCACTACGTAGCTTTGATTATCGAACTATTACTCTCCCTTAACCTTGATTTCTACGCGCCGGTTGATTGCGCGTGCCCAATGCGCTCTCTGATCAACAACCGGTCGGGATTCACCGAAACTCTCGACCGACATGTTGGCTGGATTCACCCTGAGGCGGGCCAATTCCCGCTTCACTGTTTCAGCCCTGCGGAGGCCCAATTTCTGATTGTAATCGTCAGAACCGATATAATCCGTATGGCCTCCTATAATAACTAGTACATCTGACTTTGCTTTAATCTTCTGTGCTGTCAGATAAATTTTTCCTTTGCCCAGCTCGCTAAGTTCCGCCGAGTCGAAACGGAAAGCGACGTCCGGGAGGAACACTTTTTCCACCTCTACTACCTTGGGAACATCGTTAATGGCCTCTTTTACCACAATCTTTTCAGCCGGGACTTTCCTGGGCGTTGCGCTTTCGATTGTCGGTTCTTGAAGAGGTGCTTTTGCAAATGAGGATGTTTTTTCAAGGCTCACCTGGGTTTGGTAGTCCTCTTTTACCTGACCAAAGGAGATTAGCCAGGGGCCGCCACAGGCTCCACGGGCAACTTCCCCTATCTCTTTCCCGTTTGTGCCTCCTTCGAAATTTCCCGGAACCTGGTAGGTAGATACATAGGCGACGGCAGTTATTGCCTGTGCACCGACACATGTTGCCAGTTTAAACGGAAAGTAGAGCAGTGATAATAAACCACTGCCCACATGATACACTGCGTCTTCCTCCGAACCGGCTTGGGCCCGTGTCATAGACGGTGCCAGCAATAGGCCAAGGACTATGGTAATAACACAGATTCCCCAAAATGTTTTTGTCCGCCTCATGTTCTCTCCTTTCACCGGCTCCAGGCTAAAGCCAATTGTCCAGGTTTTATTGGCTCAAGTCAAGACCTAAAAAAGGCGGCCTCTTATCTGCGGTGGGTTAGGTAAAAGCGGCTTTCCCCTTATGGCATAAAAGGCGAGAATAGCAGGGAGTCATTGACTCGATGTTTATAACCTTTGCAGTTAAGCCGTGGCATCTGATAAAGATGAAAGAGGGGAATTCAGGTCTTGGATCCGGTCTCTTTGGATTTTGGAATCAAGCCGTCACATTTGGTAAGAGGTGTTGCCTACTGAGATCAGGCTCTTGATTTTGTGATTTAAATAACCCTTTACGGTTAGGTTTTCTCATATAACGCGACGAGGAATAAAAAAAGAAGTTTGTAGAGATAACAAGGTGCAAGGATGAAAAAGGTATACAGCGCACAAGATACTCTGATGATAGGCCATCTTAAGAATGTTCTAGAAATCCACGGGATTAATTGCGTGATTAGGAACATGTATCTTGCTGGTGCGGCAGGTGAGCTTCCGTTGAATGAGTGCTGGCCCGAGCTTTGGATCGTAGATGATTTGAGATATTCTGAAGCCCAGTTGGTACTCAAGGAAACCCTGGCTCCCCTCGAACTCGTTAGAAAGCCATGGAAATGTGCCAAGTGTGGGGAAGTCATCGAGGGTCAGTTTGCCGAGTGCTGGAATTGCGGCAATTTTCGACCGTAGGAAAACGAAGTCTAACATTCTGTTTTAGAGTAGTGCCCATACATTTGATAAAAGGTGTTGCTTAGGAAGTCATATTCTTGATGTTATGGTAAACAGGCCTGACGGGAGCCGCTTAGAGGTAAGAATAACAGAGTGAAGGCGAGAACGATAAGAGAAAACACTCCTAAAATCACCGTTTTTCACGCTCATATTTATTACGATCCGGTGACTCGTGACACGGCTGCGCGCGTGCGTGCAGGATTGTCCGCCAGGTTTGACGTGCAGCTCGGGCGCTGGCACGACGAGCCCGTGGGTCCCCATCCGAAATCAATGTATCAAGTGGTGTTCTCACCGAATCAATTCGGGGAGGTCGTACAATGGTTAATGCTCAATCGGGAGGGATTGAATGTTCTCGTCCATCCTCAGACGGGCGACCACGTAGTAGACCATTTAAATAGCTCCCTGTGGCTGGGAGAGAAGTTACAGCTCAATGTCGACACCCTCCGACGGGTCAGAAAAGGCTAACCAACATTGACGTCAGGCCGTCAGCCGCTTGCTATCCCCTCAACCTAACCCTTGAATATCCCTTGGTCGTGAAATAACAAATAAATCCCTATTTTCTATTGACGTTGAACCTGAAATAATGCTCTCATATTAAGCGTTTTACGGGGCGAAGAAAGGCGTCCCTCAAAGCATCGGGGTTTTGTAAATAGAATCCACGTTGGCGATCCCAATCTTCTTTGTCGTCCATTGGTATGTTGCATTGTTTTTCCAGACTTTTTTCTTGCATCGTTACGCATCTCATAGAATGTTCACTATGTCCCAATTTTGGGAGCGTTTTTTTTACCTCCTCACCTTTATCTCCATAGGTCCATCTTTTTTTAACCCAAAGGCATATGCCGTGATGCACCGTATGCATCACGCATACACCGACACCAAAAGAGATCCGCACTCTCCCCAATTTGTCCCTAATATATTTTCCCTATTGTGGGGAACGATCAAGATTTATTTGGCCATTGACGGCCACAAAATAAAACCAAATGAGCCTTTTGACCGTAATTGCCCGGAGTGGGAGAGCTTCGACAATCTTACGAACAATTGGATCGTCAGATTTATCTTTATAGGTTTATTCGTCTTGTTCTACTATTTTTTTGCCACTGCTTGGTGGATGTATTCATTGCTGCCCATTCACATGTTGATGGGGGCCATTCACGGCTCCATTGTCAACTGGTACGGGCATAAACACGGATATGTAAATTTCCCTGATACAAGAGACAACTCAAAGAATACACTCCCTTTCGACTTTTTAGTCGGCGGAGAGCTGCTTCAAAATAACCACCATAAATTCCCGGGTCGTGCGAATTTCGCTGTCAGAGCTTTTGAATTGGATCCCAGCTATTTAGTTATTAAACTCTTAAGCTGGTTTCGTGTCGTCCATTTCTCTCGACCTCAGGAAGACTGATTCATTTTGGCGGTATTGATGATTAGCATATCCCGCGGCTTGCCGCGGGCACATAGCCGATGGGGTTTCCAATGGGGAGAAGTGGCAACTCTCCACCACGGGGGTTCAAACCCCGTGGTGGATATAATTTGATCCTTTAGTGGCTGCCAATAGGACGGAGCTATTTTGTTGACGCAATTGAGAGGGTGGCATAGTATCAAAAAGACTTAGGAGCCGCACGGATGGGCCGCATTGTCATAGTGATAAGTCTGGCCGCGGTAATGTCGCTCGCGCCCGCCGCCCTGGGGAGCCAGACCGACGACCGCCTGGATGCTCTATTTGACCGCCTCCAAACCACCGACAGCGAGGTCGAGGCAGCAGCGCTCACTTCCCAGGTCTGGGCGATCTGGCAGCAGTC
>JAPUHZ010000073.1 GCA_027297485.1 Deltaproteobacteria bacterium | reverse complement strand
TCCCAACGGGAATCGAACCCGTGTTCCCGGCGTGAGAGGCCGGTGTCCTAACCGCTAGACGATGGGACCATGGCTGAGGAGGTAGGACTCGAACCTACAATCGCCTGATCCAGAGTCAGGTGGCTTACCAATTAGCCGACTCCTCAGTAATTTTTTATCTTAAAGAAGAGAAAGAGATAGGTCAAGGTCCACTCACGGGGTCCTTACCTATCATGGTAAGGGCGCGGTCAAGGCGGGATAGTGTAAGGTCTCTGCCCAGCACTTCCATGACCTCGAAGATTCCAGGGCTTGCAGTGCCGCCTGTAAGTGCCACGCGCACCGGCTGGGCGATCTTGCCCAGACCGAGGTGATGCTTATGTATGACCTCCTCAAACGTGCCATGGATCGGCTTTAGTTCCCAGGCCGGGAGTTGTGCCAGACGTTCCCTTAACCGGGAGAGGACAGGCCGGATGGCGGGGGTGAGGAACTTGGCCTGGGCCTTGGCGTCAAGGGAGATCTCATTGCTCAGATAAAAATGGGCCGACTCCACCAACTCAACCAGCGTCTTGGCCCGGGGTTGCAGCGTAGCAACCATTTTCTCCAGCCACCCGGAGTCGCTGTTTAGCGTGGTTCCCTTTTGGTCGATAAAAGGTCTGACTTCCTGAGCGAGCCGAGGCAGGGGGCATTCTTTGATATAGTGAGAGTTGAGCCATAAGAGCTTTTCGGCGTTAAACACTCCGGCAGATTTTCCCACATCTTCAAGGGCAAATTTATCGATGAGTTCATCGCGTGAGAATATCTCCTGGTCACCGTGCGACCAACCCAGACGAACCAGGTAGTTAACCAGCGCCTCGGGGAAATATCCCATGTCACGGTAAGCCATCACCGAAGTGGCGCCGTGTCGCTTGCTCAAACGGCTTCTATCTAGCCCCAATATTAATGGCACATGGGCAAATTGGGGTGGCGAGCAACCTAGAGCTTGATAAAGGAGAATCTGGCGGGGAGTGTTGGCCAGATGGTCGTCGCCGCGAATGATGTGGGAGATAGCCATGTCAATGTCATCCACGACCACGCAGAAGTTATATGTCGGGGTCCCGTCTGAGCGTGCAATAATCAGGTCATCAAGCTCGGTGTTCTCGAAGACAACCTTTCCCTTGATCTTGTCTTCCACGACGGTGGTCCCGCTCTTGGGAGCGAGGAATCGGACCGTGTAGGGTTTTCCTTGGGGGAGGCGAAGAGCGCGTCCCTCCCTGGGGCGGCAGGTGCCATCATAGACCGGTTTTTTCTTGGCCTTCTGGGCTGCCTGCCTTTTGGCTTCGATTTCCTCTGAGGTGCAGATGCAAGGATAGGCCTTCCCTTCAGCCAAGAGTTTCTCAATCTTTTCCTTATAGAGCGGCATTCTCTGGCTTTGAAAATAGGGCCCCTCATCCCAGCCCAGTTGGAGCCATTTAAGGCTCTGGATAATCGCTTCTATGGCTTCAGGAGTTGACCGTTCACGGTCGGTGTCTTCAATGCGGAGAATGAATTTCCCTCCGTGATGACGTGCAAATAGGTAGCTGAAAAGGGCGGTGCGTACTCCACCGATATGGAGGAATCCCGTAGGACTGGGGGCAAAACGGGTGCAAACTGATGCCATTGTCTCAAGCTAACAGGAAGTCGTGGAGGCAGTCAACGGCGCTTTATTCTTTTCAAATGGCTAAGATTTTTGGTGTCCCTTAGTCAAAAAGGCGTCAGGTATGCTAAGATTTCGCAAGTTTATTGCCATTACCGGAGATCGCCGAGAGAAAATGGTAAATATCTAATACAAACGTATTTAAATTTGTTACATTGAGGCTATTCCGAGGGGAAGGAGACTGAAGGACGAGGGAACCGAGCGGGAGGCTTGGTGCAGGCCCAACCGGTAGGAATAATACGCCCATTTCCCTCGGCCTGAAGGCTCCTTCCACCGAGGAAATGTAAACTTACTTACTGCGTTTGTATTAGTAACAGGAAGAAGCACCAGAGGCACCGTTAAAATGAGCGAAACTAGTTTTACGCCCTCCAATTTTATCCGAAATATCATTCTGGAAGACGTGAGGGCAAACAAAAACAACGGTCGAGTTCTTACGCGATTTCCACCGGAACCGAACGGATACCTGCATATTGGGCACGCGAAATCCATCTGCCTTAATTTCGGTCTCCCCGCCGAATTCGGAGGTCTTTGTAATTTGCGATTCGATGATACCAATCCAAGCAAGGAAGGCGTTGAGTATGTGGAATCGATCAAATCGGCCGTCCGATGGCTTGGATTCGATTGGGGTGATCGAGAGCACTACGCATCGGACTACTTTGAGCAGCTCTATCAATACGCCCTGCAGTTGATCAAAGCCGGCAAGGCGTACGTTTGCGACTTGAGCGCAGAGCAAATCCGAGAGTACCGCGGCACCTTGACCAAGCCAGGCAAGAACAGTCCGTATCGCTCGCGCTCGGTCGAAGAGAACCTGGGTTTGTTCGAGCGCATGCGGGCGGGCGAATTCCCGGACGGGTCCCGCACGCTACGAGCGAAAATTGAGATGGCATCTCCAAACTTAAACATGCGAGATCCAGTGATGTATCGCATTTCGCGCGCAACCCATCATCGGACAGGCGACAAGTGGTGCATCTATCCGACGTACGACTTTGCTCATGGCCAATCGGATTCTATCGAAGGGATCACATATTCGATTTGCACGCTGGAGTTTGAAGATCATCGCCCCTTGTATGACTGGTTCCTTGACCAGTTGGAGATCCATCATCCACGGCAGATAGAGTTTGCGCGCCTCAATCTCAGCTACACCATAATAAGCAAACGAAGGTTGCTGGAATTGGTAGAACAGGGGCATGTCACCGGATGGGACGATCCGCGGATGCCGACCCTAGCGGGTCTGCGGCGACGTGGATACACACCGGAGTCCATTCGAGACTTTTGCGAGCGCATCGGCGTGGCCAAGAAAAATAGCACCGTCGATATGGCAATGCTTGAACACTGCCTCCGCGAAGATTTGAATCGACGCGCTCCGCGTGTAATGGGGGTGCTGCGTCCGCTTCGGGTCGTGATCGACAACTATCCGGAAGGCCACGTAGAGGAACTGGAGGCGGTGAACAATCCGGAGGATCCCACTATGGGGAGACGGAAGGTTCCCTTTTCACGCGTGCTGTACATTGAGCGAGAGGATTTTCGCGAGGAGCCGCCGAAACACTTTTTCCGGTTGGCCCCCGGTCGTGAGGTGCGGCTGCGATACGCATACATTATCAAGTGTGTAGATGTCGTTAAGGACGTTGAGACGGGCGAGGTGACCGAGCTGCATTGCACTTTTGATCCGGACACCAAAAGTGGTTCAGCTCGGAGCGGACGTAAAGTTAAGGGAACAATTCACTGGGTCTCGGCCCCCCACTCCCTGGTTGCGGAAGTACGCTTGTACGATCATCTCTTCGCGAAAGCAGACCCGGACGATGTCCAAGACGGTGCTGATTGGAAGAGTAATTTGAATCCGAATTCGCTAGAGGCATTAACATCGTGCCGTGTTGAGCCCAGCCTGGCTAGCGCAGAACCTGGACATCGTTATCAGTTCGAGAGACAGGGCTATTTCTGTGTCGATTCTGTTGGGTCGTCGGGGGAAGGACTGATATTCAATCGGATCGTACCATTACGGGATTCATGGGCCAAGATCGAAAAGGCACAACAAAAGAGGTAGGAAATTGTGAGATCTATGTGGGTGAAAAGGCCGGCAATGCGAAGAATGAGCCTGCCTCCCGTGGTGCCGGGCGAAGAGATAGTTAAAGAGGGCACTGCGTACTCCTCCAATATGGAGAAATCCCGTGGGACTTGGGGCAAACCGGGTTCTTATCTCGTTCATCCGTCTAACGGATTAACAGAGATGTATAAAGGAAGTCAAATTTCATTTTTCAAGGTCATCGGGCTTGAACAGTTTTATCTCCTTAACGTTTTCAAAGCCAAGATCTGCGGTGGCCAAGTTGGATATTTTAAGTCTGATCATCATGGCAACAATAAGGGCATCGAGGGTTAGGAGACCGCTCTTCTGTCTTACTGAGATGCTGGATACAAAATCTTGGAAAGGGACCTCTTCAACTTCAATCCCCATACGCGGAATGGCCAAAGTCCAATCTGCATAGAGATGGAGCCTTTTTATTATAAAGGGTGAGTGGGCAAGCTTCTGGGCCGGGTTTGGAACCCGAATGAGCCTTTTTTGCTGGGCCTCGATGATCATCAACCGATGAGCCACTTCCAAAAGAACGGAGAGGGACGTGATCCCTCGCAGTGCTCCTGAACTGCAACGTTTCAAGAAGCCGTGACAAGAAGAGGAAAAACCTGTGAAATGATAGATAAAGATATTAGCATCAATAAACACCGGTTCTCCATCGGGCAGGGAGTCAAGTCTCAAGAAGATCCCCCTTCATAGCCTCTTTCAGCTCCTTGGGACTTATATGAAAGAGACCCCAGCTCTTCTCGACAAGCCTCGCTCCATCGGGCTCTTTTTGGCGATCGAGATAGATCTGGAGGGCCGTTTCCAAGACTTGACTCAGGGTTTTTCCCTCCTGAGCAGCTCTTATCTTGGTCTTTTTTAAAATTTCCTCGCTAAGGACTGTTCCTACCTTTCGACGCATCGATAGCTGACCTCCAACAGCGTTTTTCTAGATTAATCTACAAATCTAGATGTGTCAAGAAAACTCGGCAGAAATCCTCCGTTCGCGAGCTGGGTAATGGGCAATCAGGTAGTTAAAGAGGGCAGTGCGTCGTCTCCGATGGGCAGAAATCCTGCGGGACTGAGGGCAAAGCGAATACGAGCCATCACAGCATACAAGATACAGGATCATCGCTTTGGGAATCAAGCAAGTGGATCTGGGGAAAGGTTAAAACCGATAACCCACGGCAAGAGATACAAAATTATTGAAAGTTTCGTATTTGTCTCTGCCAGGGGCGCCTAGGAAGGGAATGCCTGTGGCAGCAGTCCCCTCCAGTTCCACATTAGAAACTCTTCTGTTTTTGTAGAAAACTGCCATATAACCGAGATCAAGGGTAACCTTTTTCCATTTGTAGCCTACCCCTGCGTTTAAGGTTAGAAGGTCGGCCCCGGGGATAGCAGGGTTGAGAGTTCTACTGGGAATCGGGCCTTCTTCTATTGTAATCCCTCCTCGGAGCTCGAAGTTTTCGCTTAGACGGTAAAAACTACCGAGCCTCAGCGTACTTGTATTTTTCCAGTCTTGGGGGAGACTGAATCCTGGCAAGACAAGGGCTCCTCCCCCTTGGACTATTACTGGGGAAAAAGTGGCTTTGATATGTTTGAATTCACTCCAGCGGGCGAACTCGTAGACAAACTCAAGCCCCCAGGTTGGTGTCATTTGCCAAAAAACACCCAAATCGATCACCGGTGGTAACGGGATTGGTTTGATGTCCGCCCTAGTAGTTGCAGGTCCAAGCGCAGTGAACTTGACATTAGCCGAATCAAATCTGAGATCGGTGCGGGCCCGATAGGTCAGGCCGATTTTGAGTCTTTCATGAGGTTTCAGGAGTACGCCCACATTGTAGGAAAAGGCATTGGCTGTATCGGTTATTCGGATCCTTCCTTCGAATCCACAGCCACCCGGAATACTCGCAAAGCACAGGGACTGGGATAGTAGGGTTGAGGCATGGACGAAGCTTAAGCCCGCCCCCAC
>JAPUHZ010000072.1 GCA_027297485.1 Deltaproteobacteria bacterium | reverse complement strand
CTGGCTCGATGCCGTTGTCGAGCAGCGCCTCGCCTTCCTGCAGGGCTATGGAAGAGGACTGCGCGCATTAGGGCGCCTTGTGAAATACAGCCGGGCTGTGCATGGAGACGGTGCAACGCGGGCTGCCGAATCTCACGCCCGGCCCACTGAAGCGAAGGCTGCTGCGCCGGCTTTGCGCGTGCTGGGAGAGGTAGACTCGAAAGCCCTCCTTGCGGCTGTGGGGATACCAACGATTGAGACCGTTCATGCCATCACTGCCGACGAGGCTGTGCGCGAGGCCAACCGGATCGGATACCCGGTGGTTCTCAAGGTCAGCGCCGTAGAAATCACACACAAGAGCGACCAGGGTGGCGTGCTGCTCAATCTCACGGACGCAGAAGCGGTCAAACGCGGGTTCGAGTCACTCCAGGAAGTGGCGTCCAAGGCGAGCGCTACTTTCCAAGGCGTCACGGTTCAACCGATGGCCAAGACCGGTGTGGAAGTCATCATTGGAGGCCATCGGGACCAGCAGTTCGGCCCGGTCATTGCCTTTGGTTTAGGGGGCATCTTTGTCGAGGTGCTCGGTGATGTTGCTCTCCGAGTAGCACCTCTAAGCGCCAAGGACGCAAGCGCCATGCTGGAGGAGGTAAAGGGGAAAGCTCTGCTGGATGGGCTGCGCGGCCAGCCGCCATGTGATAGGGGTGCCATTACGGATGCTCTGTGTCGTCTCTCAGACCTCATGCTGGCCAGGCCTGACATCACCAGTATCGATGCCAATCCCGCATTCGTGTACCCGAGCGGGCTCATCGTGGTGGATGCGCGGGTCATTCTGACCTAGCAAGTAGCCGGGGCCAGACCTTGACACGTGACAATCTTGGCACTGGAGTCAAGTTTACGTTCGTCGGTTGACTTCCATCAGAGCGAAACCGATCTTGGGATTTGATTTTGCCGGTTTCCACATTGAAAGGAGCGAAGCGCGCATAGCGAAATTAGCTATCAGCCATCAGCGGTCAGCCCTCAGTAAAGAATATTTGGAATAAGCGTGGGCACGCCGGGTCGGACCAAGCCAACTGACTGATTTTGAATCTGAATATTGCAAAAAGAAGCCAAAATTAGGTCTTAAACCGGCAATTTCGCTTTCAAAAACACAATTCTAAGGAAACATTAGTACTGGAATTGACATGTCCGCCCCGTTGGGAATAAACTGCCGGCCAAATAAAAGATTAAAAAGCGCACCGGGTCGGATCAAGCAAACAAAGGAGCGACTCAGATCAATCGATTTGCAACGGTATAAGGCGCTAGTCGGTTCTTTTCTACAAATTTTTGGAGGAACGATGGCAAAATTACACCTCACGTTATCCTGTGGAACATATGATCGGACCTGGGCCCTTGCCCACGGTGAAGTCCAACCTGAAGGCATCGAACTCAATTACATCTCGCCGAATTCCCCTTCGGTGACTTTCTGGCGAATGCTTAAGTACCGTGAATTTGACGTCGCCGAGCTTTCGCTTTCCAACTACACCATCCTTCGGTCCAGGGGGGAGGATGACCTGATCGGGATTCCAATCTTCCCGAATCGCGTCTTTAGACACTCGGCATTCTGGGTGAACACGAGGAGCGCTATCGAACGGCCACAGGACCTTGTGGGCAAGCGGATGGGCGTTGCTGAGTATCCGATGACCGCCGCCGTTTGGGGACGCGGAATCTTGCAGGACGAGTTTGGAGTCCGTCCCGAGCAAATCATGTGGTATACCGGGGGTCTCTACGAGGCGGGTCGGACGGACCGGATCAAATATGAAGTCCCGACGAATATCCAGATTCAATTCGTTGAGAACCGGACACTAAACAGCATGCTTGAAGACGGGTCCATCGATGCGCTGTTAACCCCGAAGCCTTATTTCAAAAAAACTTCGGCTGTCCGCAACCTGTTTTCGGATCCCCGCCAGGTCGAGGAAGACTTCTTCCGCCGCACAGGAATATTTCCGATCATGCATACGATAGCCATCCGCCGGGACGTCTACGACAAAAACCGCTGGATCGCGGCCAGCCTGTACGAAGCCTTCGAGCGTTCCAAACAGCTCTGCTACCGCTGGATGAAAGAGGGAGGGCGGTATGTCCACCCTTGGTTCCCCTACGAGATCGAGCGCGTAACGGAGCTTATGGGGGCCGATCCTTATGAAAACGGTCTCACGGAAGGCAACCGCAAGTCCATTCAAACGCTCCAGCGCTTCCTCCTCGAGCAGGGACTCGCTCCCCGAATCGTTCCGGTGGAAAGCTTGTTCGCCGAAAGCACGCTGCAGCTGGCAAAGGAATAAAAACACCCAGATACCTGACCCTCGGCCAACCTCTGATACACAACTTTCAGGCTAAATTACCTGAGATTCGGCTGGAGTTCATAGGCTTTAGGTGGGTGGCTTTTTAATTTTTGGCTCCTCAACAGGTTAATAAATTTGCATGATGTGCAACTCAACCGACAAACGTAGACTTGACCCCTTTGCCCTTTGCCTCAGGGTGGATATACCCAAAGACCATGTTTTACCCGGGGATAGGCGGGAAGAGGGGGTCGTATACATGGACATGGATATCCCGGCGCGGATCAAGATAAGACCTGTCCGTAAAGTGTTTGGCGAAGCTTTGTAGCAGGCCGGCGAAAAG
>JAPUHZ010000071.1 GCA_027297485.1 Deltaproteobacteria bacterium | reverse complement strand
ATTCGGCGCCGATCCGCCCGGCCGGCTGCTGGGCGCCGGCAAGCGCCACGCCGACGCAATCGAAGATGCCAAGCCCGGCCGCCACCGGCGCCGACGCCGGCGCCTCCTCGATCCTCGCGTTGGTGACGAAATTGACGATGTGCTCGGTGTTGGACATGCTCTCTCTCCCTGAATCTCTTGTTGTTCTTGGAAACCGCCGAGTACCCGGCACCTTATTACGCCTCCGGGCGCATTTCCAGCCGCGAGGGGGGGCGGCGATAGGTCAAGCGCTGGAGTGGGGGGCCTTTCCCCAGAATTTGTCCAAGTTTTCCACCGGATTGTCGTTCGGAATATACGTTGCTTGCAAAATCTCTGTCGGGTACCTAAAAACTCTCATACTGTCTCATAAATTTACTTGTATTATGTCCTACATTCTGATATATATTTCTCATACAATATCACAGTAGGTTGAATAATATTTCTCATACCATCTCACGGCACGTTAACTTATTGATAACGTAGGGAATACAGGAGCCGACGATGACATCTACAGTTTTCGCCAGCCTTTCACATCACGCTACAAAACACTGCCGCGAGCGCAGCATTCCCGATCACGCCGTCGACCTCGTGCTCGCGCACGCTGACATATGGTGTCCAGTTGGGGGTGGGGCGACTTCGGAGTGTATTAGCAAGAGTATCGCTGCGGAACTCATAGCCGAGGGGCATGCGCCTGATGACGTTGCACGGGCGGCAAGAATTGCTGTCGTGGTGAACGCTAACGGACATGTGATTACCGCTCTCCGGCCGAAGCCCGGTATCCGTGGCCACCGTTACAGGTCTATGCACTGATCATCGTGATAGGAAACCGAACATGAACGATCCCAAACGCCCGCCTCGCAAAACTGCAGAGGAGCAGGCTGCAGAGCGCCAGGATCGCATAAAGGCAGAGGCAAATGAGTACCGCCAGCTCCTTGTCGACGAGCCCAGATTCAAATTCGGAAAAAAAAGCACCGAAAAGGTAGCGCGCGAGATGGGCAAAATCCTCGAGGAGGTTAAGCGGGATCATCGCCTATCGCGCGAAAAGATCGCTCGTGCGATCTGGAGAAAAAAAGGCCAACCGAACAAAAAAGGCCAACCAAGGCGTTTCTACAAAATTGCCATCGTGCCAAACAAACCTCCTAAGGACGCCCAACTAAAAACACTTACGACATCTGCCAAACTGTACGAAGACTTCAGCTACCGAATCGCCAAGCTTGCCTATAAATCTAGCGCCAAGCTTGCCAGTGAATTTAGCGACGAGTTACTGGTTCGGCTGTTCCGCGGGACCGAGATCGAAAGTGAAGTCTCGGTCCGGCGTTCGAAAGCCCGGACTGATGTCCCGAATGACGAAACGCGTATGAAAGAAGCGATAACGACGATCTCAGATGGCCTTGAGCTCATGAGCAACTTTGTATCCCGGGAGACCAATCTCCCTGAGCATGCAAAGCGTATGCTTAGGCTAAGGGCCGGAACCGACTATGACGTTCTTCAGGAGCGTCTTGAGCCCGGCGGCCGTTCTTTCCTTCATCACGAGGCACTCGCTAAGAATTACGAGGTCCGGGAGGAAATACCGCCGATTCCGTCAGTACCGCTCTTCCGCGAGTTACGCGTGGGCCCATTCCAAACGACGCTAGCAGTCGCATCCGAGCCGGTGGAACCCTCAATTTTCGACCAGTCATGTCAGAATTCAGATCATGCGGCTTGGACCTCGCGCGAAGTCACTGTCTACGCTTGGCGCGAGGTGCGACTCGCGATTGGTCCAGGATCCGCGCTCGATGCGGTCGAGCCGATGATAGAGATCAGGACCCAGTTTGAGTTGCGAGATGGAGATGAGGTCATCCCCATCTACAACGCGTGGCAATACGGAAGCGGAGAGGCGTATTTCGGCCTTTGGTGTGATGACCGACTCCATCCCGCCGTTGCGTCGCTAAACGACCCCAACGGTACGACCGAACCGTATGACAATTGGATCCCGCTGGAGCTCGATCCGATCGTCGCCGTTAAGTTTGGAGAGGATCTTCCCCAAGGCACGGCCGTCGACATAATTAAAGACGGTGAAGACGATGGTGGGAACGACACGCGGCTGTTTCTCCAGCCTGAGCACATCTATGCCACCTGGATGCCGGCAACGGAAGCATATATCGAGTTCATATTCGCCTCCGTAATTACGACCCCTTCCAAGCCGGAAGCCCATTTTGAAGCCGGTGATAATATATGGCTTCTTGAGCCGGAGGTCGAGAAACCACTTTTGTCTCATCCTTATAGCCTCGCGGCGAAGCTTGAGGCCAACCTCCTTGATGGAACCCTTGAACGCGCTCTCCTTGTGGAGGCGACAAAAAAAGTGGCGATGCTCGAAACATTCGAGTTGGAAACCCTTTCCGCGGCGCGCGGCGCCCACGCGGAGGCGCATGCTCGCTGGGGTGTATCCGAATCTCGCGAGGATGACGAAGAGCAACCAGCTCAGCGCCTTGGGGCGCTGGCTAAATAGGCATAATGAATTAAATTGAACCGGGAACAGATAAAATCATCATGCTCCAAATAGTTAAACTAGCGATTATGATTTTTATCGTTTGGATGATTTATCTACATTTATCGTCATGATTGACAGTTACAGTATCTTCTTGCTGGAGGGGTATGCTGAGCAGGTGAGCAACGGCATCAGCTCTATCGTGCCGGAAACGGCACGGACCGTAACAAAAAGGTGTTGTGAAGCGTCGGCCCCGATCCGGCTTGTGCATAAACCGATCAACAGCACCGCCCGTTCCGAACAAAATTCGGGAAGGAGAGACCGAAACAATGTCCGTCGATAAGGACGGTGGCCCTCTCCCTCGCACTTTCAATAGCTACATGACTTCTTGGAGGTTTAACGATGGATACTGTAGGAACGAAAGAGGCCGTCCTACGACAGATCATGGATCACCAAGGATCCTATTATACGTACCTTCTTTGTGCCCCCGATGAAGAGCCCTTCTACGTTGGAAAGGGTAAAGCCCTACGAATTTTTGGTCACGAAAGACAGGCACAAAACGGTGAAGATACCCCGAAGGCCCGACGCATTAAGGAGATCAAGACAAACGGCGAGTCAGTGTTTTATAAAATAGACTCATTCCATGATTCAGAAGAACTAGCATTTGAACGTGAAGAATATTTGATTGACCAAATCGGCCGGCACGATTTGAACCAAGGTCCTCTTCTCAATTTAACGGACGGTGGGCCAGGCGCCCTCAATTTGGCCGAAGAGAGTATTGAAAAGCATTCGAACACTCTGGCAGGAACTTCCGATGATGGGAGCGATCGGAGCGCCGTCAATAGGTTCTTTCTGAATTTAGGGTCGGAACATCGATCAGTCGCCATCAAGCCGTTGGCGGAGTTCAAAAATCGGATAAAGCCCCTTGCGGCTCATGCAAGTAGTCGATCTGTGACAAGCCGCCAAGCTGTCGCCCTTGCCGCAAGTGCAGTGGCAAATGGTGTGATTTTGGTCCCTGGATGCCAAATCCCAAGGACATTGACCGTAGAAGGAGTGCTATCGATCATCGAAAATGGGGTGGGCAAAGATATCTTGAAGTCAGGCTTGGCCGAATTGGCCCCTGACAGTCAGCCGAAGGACGAATTATTTGTCATCAACACTCAAGGCCTCTCCCATATTAAATCTGTGATTGGAATTACAGAATTGAGAGAGGCAGGTGTGCTCCCTGATTTCGATTAGATGCACCCCCATACCTACCGGCAACTAGCCTTCCTCACGAGAAGTGGTGTGCTGAGCAGAGTTCGAACAGGTGGCCGCAGCAATGGCAGAGTATTCAACCCGCTATTAAAGCTCTTGGCTGGCCCGCCGGTCATGTTTCGGCAGAAGGATGAAACGGGTCAAATGCCGCAACGAAGGCGCTACCGCAAATCCCCACTACCGCCCCCGCCACCAGGGTTTCTTGAAATACTTGTCCGCTTCGGCCTTCGGCATGTATTGGTGGGGCATGTCGAGATACTCGATCATGTCGGGCGACGTCGGCGAGAGAACAAGCGGCTGATCGCATATCCAGTCGGATGTCTTCCGAGAAATCGAGGTAGGCCTCGTCAAGGGATACCGGCTCGATGGCCGGTGTGACCGAAAGGAGTATCGAGCGGATCTGCTGACTCA
>JAPUHZ010000070.1 GCA_027297485.1 Deltaproteobacteria bacterium | reverse complement strand
GCAATGCGCTAAAACTTTTCGACACCAAAAAAGTGTTCTTCTATTTACTGACCCTCGTTATTATCATCGCCGTCGGCCTTTGGCTCTATTTACTATTCGAGTCGTACCCGCCAAGTATTCAAATCAAACTCAAATCAAAATACGTGGGCGCTCAATCCTTTGACATTGAAATCAGCGACAGAGGCCGAGGTTTGAAAAGAATATCCATATCCCTAATCACAAGGGGCGGGGAACAACCCATTGTGGCTGAGGAATACGATTTACCGATCAAAGATAAAACCATCACTGTCGCTCTCTCCCGGGCAAATCTCAATATTAAGGAAGGGCCGGCTATCTTGAGGGTGAGCGCTACGGATCGCTCTTACCAAAAGTTTTTCAGCGGCAATGAAACAACGATCGAAAAGAAGGTCATCGTGGACCTAACCCCACCGACTATTCAGCTCATAAGAGGAGACCGTTACATAAACTTTGGCGGCTCCGGCCTTGTCCTCTATCGTACCTCCAAGGACAGTATAAAGAGCGGGGTAAGGATCGGAAAGTATTTCTTCCCAGGTTATAAAGGCCAGTTTGTAGATCCAAATATCAATATGGTGTTTTTCGCCCATCCCTATGACGTTCCCCCAGAAGAAAAACCCACGCTGGTCACAACAGATGCAGCAGGAAATCCCCGGCAAGCTCCTCTTTCTTACGCGCTGAGAAATGTCAGAAGGAAAAAGAGAACCATCCGTATCACAGACAGCTATATAAAAAACAAAGTGGCCCCTCTTTTGAATGATGTTTCTATTCGGCAAGGCAATCTTGAGAGTGTATTTGTTAGGGTCAACCGTCACATGAGAAATCAAAACGAGAGCACCATCAGAAAAGCCTGCCAAAAGTCGGTGAACAGAATGTTATGGAACGAGGCCTTCCATCAGCTATCCAACTCAAAGGTCGAAGCCAATTTTGCAGATCACAGAACCTACGTCTACAAGGGTAAAACCATAGACCAGGCCTTTCATCTGGGTTACGACCTGGCAGTGACAAGAAATTATCCCGTCGAAGCCGCCAACAACGGCGTGATCATTTTCACCGAAGATCTGGGAATCTATGGAAATACGGTTATCATCGACCACGGGTTAGGTATCTTTACCATGTACAGCCACTTGAGTTCCATCGCCGTCAAAAAGGGCGAGAATGTCAAGAGAAAGCAGAACATTGGAAGAACCGGAGAAACCGGTCTCGCCATAGGGGATCATCTCCATTACGCGACGCTGATTCACGGGGTTCCCGTCCTGCCCCTTGAATGGTGGGACAGCAAATGGGTCAAGGAAAATATCCTGAGCAAGATTCCAAAAAAACTCTCCACAGACAAGCTCCGCTTTTTCCCTCGAGTCGAGGCTCGCTAATTAAATTATGGCTCATCGCGTAAGAGTATGAATTGAGTGGACGTTCTAAAATAATAAAGTAAAGTAAAGGGGTCTACCATCGGAATTTAGCAGGTAGCAGGAGCGGAGAGAGACCCGTGAGCGACAGCAAGTTCCGTATCCGGCACACCATGCTGCCGGTAAGCGATCTCGATCGTACCATTGACTTTTACACCCGGCTTCTCGGCATGGACATCATGCGTCTGCGCAACGCGCCGGAGCGGAATGAGCGGGTAGCTTATCTGGGCTACGGCGGCGAGGATGAGGGACCGGCTCTGGAGTTGATCGAGACCGGCGGCGCGGACAGGAACAGGCGGATGCCCGCCTGGGCGGGGCACGTGGCGATCCTGCCACCGGACGTTTATAAGCTCTGCGAGAGGCTGAAGGCGGAGGGGGTGACGATCACCGGCGAGCCACGGCCCAACCGGCCCGGGAGCAAGGATCACGTAGCCTGGATCAAGGATCCCGATGGTTACACCATCGAACTGACCGAACGCCATACATTAACGGGCCCGCCTCTCAGAAAGGAATAAGGGGGCGGGCACAAAGCCGATGGGGTTTCCAAAGGGGAGAAGCGGCAGCTCACCCCTTTGGTCGAACACGGGGATTCAAACTCCCTGTTCGATATAACTTGGTTGCCTAACAACTGTAACAGAGCCTCGAATTATGGTACAAAAACAGCCGGAATAATCGCGTATCCGTGTCCCATATTTAGGAGACTAAAAAATGAAGAAACTGGTTCTCGAAAACACCGCGCCCTTTCAGGGTCTATGCGAGTTAGTCGCTGATGCCGAGGGGCTGTTTGAGAAAGAAGGGCTGATCATCGAATGGGTCGACCGTGAAAAAGGTGGCGACAGTAAGACCTATACCGACATCACGGACCCCAAGGAGGCGGATCCGCATTCCAGTCACGGCAAGCTCTTCGAGCAAGGTAAGGCCGATATGTACAGTGCCTGCGAATGGGGCAATTACTGCCGCGTGCAGGATACCCGTATCCAGACCGGCCGCCAGATTGGCCGGCGCTCGATCGTCACCTACGCAGCGATTGTGGTACGGCCCGATTCGCCGGTTTACACGCCACAGCAACTCGCCAATCGCCTTGTCGGCGTGCCGTTTTTCTTTGGCACCCACTTTCTGACGCTGCATATGCTCGAAGGCTTCCTGCCGCGCGATCAGATCAAGGTGTGTAAGGCGCCGAGGGGCTCTCGCTTCCGGTTTAAATCGATGATGAAAGGTGAAATCGAGGCGACGACGCTAACCGAGCCTTACATCACGCTCGCTGAAAAAAAGGGTTGCCGGATCCTTTGCTCCGCATTCTTTCACGGTACCGAGGTTGCGTCCGACAGGGTGGACGCGGAAACCTACGCGATGTTCAACCGCGCGGTGTGCGAGGCCGTGCGCCGCATCAACGCCGACAAGAAGAAATACATGCAGTACTTCATCGACTACCACAAGAAGACCGACCCGGAGATCGGCACGCTATCGGCGGACGATATCCGCGAGAGCCGCATCGTGGTGGTCGACCCGTCACCGATCCCCGACGAGGAACTCGAACGAACCGCCGCCTGGATCAAAAGCTGGGGCATGCTCGCAGAGACGGACACTGCCGCTGATCTGATCAATAAGGATGTGCAATCGACCGCCCACGCCGTAGCGAAGTAACAGCGCCGGTTGTCGATACCTTCGGTTACTCCTGACAGTCAGAGTTCCGGGGTCAAATCTTGACAGACCGTTGAAAAAGGCCCATCTGCGGCGTTGCGCTCGACCGCCTCTCTCCGACGTACTCCTAAGTACGCCTCCGATCGTCGGTTTCTCGCGCGCCTTGCATCTGGGGCCTTTTTGACCGGTCTGAGAATAGGGTTTTTCAACACCCTGTTGATATATGGTATTGAGATGAGGCAGATTTTCCTGCCTTGATAGACATCTTATCGTGACAGATGCTTTGCTTCCAATACTGATTTAATACACCTTTTATTGACTTACCTTTCTGCTGCCGCTAGTTTCGCCAAAGAGGAAAATTTTATCGGAGGGTATCATGGAAAACAATTCACCGGGGGTTTTCAGGGTTACCTTGCTGGGCACGGGCGCGCCGCCTCCGGTCATGGATCGGTTTGGGCCATGTGCGTTAGTTGAGGCCGGAGAAGACAAATTGCTTTTTGATGCAGGCCGCGGTGCGATGCAACGCCTGCACCAGCTCAACATCCCCTTTGCGGATGTGACCGGCTTATTCCTTACCCATCACCATTCAGACCACGTTGTGGGATTTCCCGACCTGTGGCTTACAGGGTGGATTAGGCGTGATTGGGGCCAGCGCAAAGTCCCGCTCCGTGTCTGGGGGCCGGTAGGAACGAAAGAGATGATGTCGCATTTGGAGAAGGCTTACCAGGTCGATATTCGAGTCCGGAGCAAAAACTACCCGCTCGAAGGGGTTACTCTCGATGCTGAAGATTTCATCGAAGGTGTGGTTTATGAAAAAAATAGGTTGAAGGTCACGGCTTTTGAGGTGGATCATGGTTCAGAGCTTCTACCTGCATTTGGTTACCGAATCGATTATGGCGACTACTCTGTGGTGATCTCGGGTGACACGACCTTCAATGAAAATCTAATCCGCAACTCCCAAGGAGTAGATTTGTTGGTTCATGAAGTGACTGGAATACCGCCTCAGTTGCTGCGCACGACACAGCAGTTCCAAAGAATTACCAGAAATCACACTACTCCCGAACAGGCGGGGGAGGTTTTTTCTCAAGTAAAACCCAAGCTGGCGGTCTTCACCCATATTTTGCTGTTTGGTGATATCAGGGCGGAGGATCTCAAACCTCTTACACGAAAAAAGTATGGTGGTCCTCTGGAGGTAGGGGAAGATTTGATGTCGATTGAGGTCGGTAAAGAGGTTCGGGCTCACCACTTCAGCGGATAAGGATGAAAAGTTATCGAGCCTACGATTGACTATTGACAGACAAAGTTTTTTATAAGGACCTGATAATTCAATGTAAACCCCGCCTCTTGAGGCGGGCACAAAGCCGATGGGGTTTCCAAAGGGGAGAAGCGGCAGCTCTCACCTTTGGTCGAACACGGGGATTCAGACCCCGTGTTCGATATAACTTGATCACGACGGGTTCCCAATTAAAAGCTCAAATAGGGGACCGAGACGGTCAAGGTCCTCCAGATGGTCGAGCAGTTTTGCCACTTGAGCTGCGGCTTCCCTGTCTAAGGCCCGGCAGGCACACTCAGTGAACTTCATTCTTAGTTCCTCTGAACTGAGGGGAACCTGCCGGCTCCCCCTCGGGAACTCTACGTATTCCGATAAGGTCCTTCCATCTTTCTGACGTATCGTAACTTTGCAGGGACGGCTGCCCTCTTTGGTTTCACGGATAGCGGAGTCCACTTTCATCTCGACTTTTTCTGCCACGCTGCGAACTAATGGATCTCGAATGGCCTCTTCGGAAAACGTTTCCAGCACTAATTTTCCATCGATAAGGGCTCTCGCCAAGATATAGGGCATGCTGAATTTTCCTTGAATTCCGGTCTCGGGAAGGCTGCCTGAGATCGTGTTGAAAACATGCTGAGTGACTCCCACTTGGATCGACTGAACGGCTTTTGGTGAGATTTTATGTTGGTCCCGCATTTTCAGCACAGCGTCGATGGCCGTATGAGTCAATCCGCCGCAGGGGTAAGGTTTGATTTTTATCCCTCTCTCGACCAGATCGAAAGAGCTCCCCAGTTCCTCAAAAGAACAGAGGTCGAACGGTAAATCCCTGGAGAAAGCATCATAAATACCTTTGTGCTCACTGAGGATCATAGGATTCGCATTAAAGCCCGAGTGGGCCAGTCTGGCTGCAAGTACTCCGTTTCTTGAGGCCAAGCCGGCATGGAGGGGTTTTGTCATAGTGGCAAAGTTAGAGACGAGACCGGAAGCCATCGATGAAGCAATTCCGAGCGTCCATTGGATTGCCTGGACATCCAGCTGGAGCAACTTGGCACATCCAGCTGCCGTCCCAAGTGACCCCACGGTCGCCGTCGAATGCCATTTTCCTTGACTCGAAAGGACCGGCAGCGAACGAACCAGCTTTGCTGTTGTTTCGAACCCCACTACATAGGCCACTAGGATGTCACGTCCATTCGCTCCTAGCTTCTCGCCTAAAGCCAAAATGGCGGGGATCAAACCGGCGGTGGGTTGGCCTACAAGGAAACTGTGATCGTAGTCCAATGCGTGGGCCGCAGTGCCATTGGAGAAGGCGGACATGAGAGTCGAAGACTTAAACCCTTGACCGATTACCGTTGCCTCACGGTTCGATCCCTCCTCCTCAGCCAGCTTTGCGCAGATTCTAGCGCTCTCTTCCTTGCTCCCCGCCAACATAACCCCTACGC
>JAPUHZ010000007.1 GCA_027297485.1 Deltaproteobacteria bacterium | reverse complement strand
GCTTGCCGTTGGACAATGCCCTCCGTCCGATCAGAGTTGGGATCTCCCACTCCGGGAGAGAATCTCCGACACGGCGCCAGGGGATTTCCGGCGTAAAACGGATTCTCCTCTCCGTGCTGGTGGTCGTCCCACCCCCTCGCTGCTCGTAGCGGGTCTGGGCCGGAAGCACAACCACAAGCTCCTCGGCGTCGATCAACATAGAGCTGTTGAGAAAGAGATCCTGATGGACCCGGACCGGAATTTGCGCCAGGGCCTCGGCGACGAACCTCCGATCCGGTAGGGTCTCTAAGAGATTTCCGCCGATCGAATAGAGAAACTCCAACCCTCCCCCATGGGCGGATTCAATCATCTGCGGCACTTTCAACCCCGGTGTAGAAGATACTGGATGGCGCCATAGATTGGAGAAGCGCCGAGCATTTTCCTCATTGACCTGAAAACCGCCCGGGAATTTGTCCGGCTCGGAGCCGCACTCTCCGCCTCCCTGAACCCCGCTTTGACCGCTGATAGGTATAATACCGCACTTTTCTCGTCCCAACATTCCACGAGCCAAGGCGAGGTTGACAATCGCCTTGACGTTCTTCATCCCGAATTCGTGCTGGGTCGGTCCCATGCTGCAGACAAAGACCGCGCTTTGGACCTGGGCATAGATCTGGGCAAAGTATTCCATCTCCAGACGGGATAGGCCCGAGCGTTGCTCCAGTACCTCCCAGGACTGTTCTTGCAAGGCGGCCTTGAGATCGGCGAAACCGTGTGTATGGTGCGTGATAAACTCATGGTCCACCCGGTTCATGGATATAAGCGCCTTGAGAACACCATTGATAAAGGCGATATCACCCCCTGCCCGTACCTGGAAAAAATCGTCCGTGAGCTTCGTGCCAAAAAGCCCGCTCGTAAAGACGGACGGACCCCAATAGCGCTCCAGGCCGAGTTCCCGCATCGGATTGACAACGGCAATGCGGGTCCCTTTTTTCTTGGCATAATACATGTACTTGGTGGTCACCGGCTGATTCTTGGCGAGGTCAGAGCCGAAGATAACGAGGAGATCGGCCCCGATAAAGTCGGACAACGAGCAGGTCGGCGCGCCCACCCCCAAGGTAGCCTTGAGACCATAGACGCTCGCCGCATGGCCAAGGTGTGGACAGAGATCGATGTTGTTAGTGCCCAGGGCGCGGGCGAGCTTTTGAAAAACGTAATAGACTTCATTGGTAAGACCCTGGGAGGTAGCAACGAAACCCATGCGCTCGGGCGATGACCTGCGGACTGCCTGAGCCACGAGTCCCAGGGCCTCTTGCCAAGAGACGCGGGAGAAGGCTTTCTCTCCTTTGGGCCGAACCATTGGAAAGGGAATCCTGCCGAGGGAGCGGAGTCTCTCCTGCCCGAGTTGCCGCAGCCGATCCACATTGCTGAGAATCGAAGGTTTAAGCTCCCCCATGGTATTCAGCCGGAGAAGCTTTAAGCGGGTTGTGCAGAGATGAATCCCGTCCATCACATTGTCGCGCAGGCCGTAGGGACCGAGAGAACAACCATCACAAACCCCGTGGCGTAAGATATTCCAGGCGTAGCGAAGTTCTGTCTTGTTTTCCCAGACCACCTTGACCATCTCAAGAAAGTGGCCTGGTTTGATTCGGCCGTAAAGACCAAAAGGAACCAGGCGAGAAAGCCAGGTGTCATTGGATTTTAGGTTGCGGGATTTTAGCTTATGGCTTGCCGATTTCTTCACGGAACTCCCGGAGTGCCTCGTAAAATTGCTCAGGTTGTCTTTTAGAATTCGATAGCTTAAACAGGGCATAACGCTGGAGGAGATTCCATTGACTCCACTCCTTAAGCGTCACTGCCTCCCCTATCTCCTTACTCTTGGCCTGCACTGGCTCCGCGACGCGGCCTAGATCTTCCCACGGAGGATCAGTTATCGGCGGGACCGAGGCGGCATTCTCCCCTAAATATCGGCGCGAAAGAAAATCAAGATACGAAGAAAAAGTTTTCCTCTCTTCTTTCGTCTCTACCGGGAGATGGCAGGCGGCCCACCGCTCCTCCAGGCTAAAGGCCAGCCAGCCCTTGAGGGAAATCTTGACTCCCGTCAGGTCGAGCTTCAACCGCACATGCAGGGGAATAAGGCTGAGCGATGGGTAGATCTCGGATTCAAAGCGATAACGATAAAACATGGGGGATCACCTCGGGAGGGGAAAAGGATTTGCCTTTATCCCCTTGAACGGGTTATTTTCTCCTGTCATGGGGTCAAACGTCAACAGTTTTTAGTTAGTTAAGCAAGAGAGGAAGTTCTTATGGCCAAAGCACAATGCACAAAACTCTTTTTTCCGCTAAGCAAGGTCAAAGACAAAGAATTCTTTTCCCGACGGATGGGCTGTAAAGGTGTGGGGTTCAGCTTTGTCCGATACAGAGCTGGTCAAGGTGCTGCCTATGTCCACCGCCACAGGGTGCAGGAGGAGATCTTTTTTACCCTCAAAGGGAGGGGGACTATAATTCTCGATGGTCGCCGCCATTCCATGCCTGAGGGCACCATCGTCCGCGTACCCGCCAAGGTCTATCGGGCCATCGGCAATGACTCAAGACGCGACGTGGTTTTCCTTCTCATGGGCGGTGTCCCGCCGAAAAACTTTCCTTTGGGGAATAGGACTCTCTTCGGTGACGGTATCCCGAACCGGAAGAAAGTTCCCCGCTGGAAGAAGAGTTAGACCTCCATGAACCTGCGTTCTTTCTCTCGCGATTTCAATGCCGCAGCCTTGTGGGCTGGGTTGACTGCGTTCGTCTGGTACGCGTTTGGCGCAGTCCCTCTGCACATTGCCGTGTCTGAGCAATTGGGCCTCTCGACTGCGCAGACGTCGAGTTGGATCTTCATTGTCTGGTTTAGCGGTGCCGTTTCGACTATCGCAATGTCATTCTATTTTCGACAACCTATACCTATCACTTGGACGATCCCCGGTTTGATTTATCTAGGCACCCTTGCGGATCGCTTCAGTTTTGCAGAGCTCGTTGCTGCAAATCTCGTCGCGGGTCTCTTGCTCCTAGTACTGGGATTTCTCGGTGTTGGTGGAAGAATCATGAGATGGCTCCCCCTTCCTATCGTTATGGGGATGTTCGGGGGAAGCATTCTTGCGTATGTGATCCGCATGGTTGCGGCTACGGTGGAAGATTTCGCTGTCGCCGGAGTAACAGTCGGAGGCTACCTGCTCGGAAGACTTATCAGGAGCCCAAGGGTACCTCCTGTTGGTCTGGCGGTTATCGGCGGCGGGATTGCAGTCGCCTTCATCGGTACCACCGAAGCTAAGCTTGTCGAATGGACTCTACCCGTTCTCGCCATTCCGGAAATGAGCTTTTCGCTTTCCTCGATCATCGCCGTAAGCCTGCCAATGGTCGTATTGGCCATGGGTCTTGGCAATGTTCAGGGCATCGGGTTCCTTTTAGCCCAAGGCTACACCATTTCGGTTAATTTAGTTTCTACTGTCGTCGGCATTAACTCGGTTGTCAATGCGCTCCTTGGTGGGCATCCGGCGACTGTAGCGAGAACAGGAGTAGCGATACTAGCATCTCCGGATTCTGGTGATATTTCCGGTCGATACTGGGCGGCAGTTATCTCGGCTGCTCTGACGATTGTTTTGGCATTTGCAGCCACGCCCGTCGCCTCTTTGTTGAATGTACTACCGAAGACCTATATCTTCGCACTTGCTGGGCTCGCGATATTATCCTCACTCCAGGATGCTCTAGAGAAGTCGTTCGGTGGCAAGATGCGTTTCGGCGCGCTGGTAGGGTTTGTCGTTGCGGCGACTCCGTTTGCTGTCCTTGGGATTACCTCTGCTTTCTGGGCGATTCTCGCAGGCCTTGGTGCGTCATTGCTGGCAGAACGGCAAGAGATTTTAGCTCACTGGCGGGAAAAGGGGCCGAATGATCGATCTAGATAGGAGGGGTAAGGAGTGGAAAGCAAGCAGTTGTTAGAGATCATACGCAAGAGACGCAGCGTCCGTGTGTACCAGACGGGTAAAGTTACTGACGAGCAGTTGGAAATTATTTTCGAGGCAGCGCGCTGGGCTCCTTCAGGCGCAAACACACAGCCCTGGGAATTTGTAGTGACGAGGGATCGGAATAAGATGAAGAGAATGCGAGAGATCTTCTATAGCGAGTGGAAGCGCCGTAAACGTGAGGACCCCGTGACGTACAAGGGACTGACCAAGTACTACGTCGGTGATGCGAGTGTCGTCGTCTTGGTTTGTGGTGATCCTAGAACCATGCAAGTGTATCTTACCACACGGGAGCCTGGAGATCGGGAGAAGCTCTTTCAGGCGAGCATCGCCAATGCGGTTGAGCATATGATGCTTGTGGCGGCGAGCATGAATCTCGGGACGGTCTGGGTCTCTGTACGGGAAGACGTGGAGCCGGAGTTGAGGGAACTCTTCAATGTACCTCAGCCTCTGCGTCTCCTTTGGGTTGTTCCCATCGGCAAAGGCCGCTTTTGGCCCAAGGCCAAGCCGCGGAGAAAAGTCTCCGACTTTGTTCACCAAGAGCTTTACGATCCGAAGAAGTTGCGTAAGGAGTCCGACATCCGCGCCTGGCCGAAGTAGAAATTCGCAGTGTCAGGTGTCAATGAATCCAATCCTGAGGTAAAATAAGCTGTAGTTTGAAAAAAGGTAGCTGATCAAATCCAATTATTGTGAGCTATGTACCAAGCAGGATTTTATAAAAAAATCGATAAAGAACGGATTGCGGAAGAGGT
>JAPUHZ010000069.1 GCA_027297485.1 Deltaproteobacteria bacterium | reverse complement strand
TCAGACGGTCCTAGGAGCGCTTCGCCAGGTCCGCACGAAGTCCACCATGAAAATCAGCAAGGCCAAGCTACCCAGTATAGCTGGGATAAAATAGACCTGACCATAGTTGAGACCTTCCCACCAGGCACCCAGCATCCGCATTCCCAAATAGGCACCGACCCAACCGATCACTACCTTGGAGAAGTACGAACTAAGGCCCGCGGTGACGTAGTAGTTCATCCCGAAGTGCATGATCGCCGAGACCACCATGCTAATGACGAGCAGGATAAGAAAGCTTATAAAGTCCATGAGCACCCTCCTAATCCGAATATTCCAATAGCTAGAAGGGCAAAAGATGTGCCATCCAAATTCCGTTGAACTTAAGGGGATTTTTGGTCCCTCGGGACCTTACAAGGAGGTACTATTTTGGACAATAATACGCGATAAGTGTCCTAAACGGAGCGTTGGCGGATTTCTAAGAACGACATCAGCAAAGATTTTCGCGCCAAGAGTCCGCCAGAGGACGGATCAGCCTTTGGCTGGGCCAAGCCCGCATAGATTTATTAGCCGCAGATCAACGCAGACGAATCAGTTTCCAGTAACTTAACCGCAGATTTTCGCCGATTCTCGCAGATAAGGATTCGGACATTTCACCGCAGAGACGCAGAGTACGCAAAGGGAAGAATTTTTTGCCCAATCGGGAGACGACGATTGGGCAAAAACTTTTAGCTCTAATTTGAGCAATGTTTTTGTTTGTCGTCGTCTCCCAACAAACAAAATTTTAATTCTCTGCGCCCTCTGCGTCCTCTGCGCCTCTGCGGTAATTTTCTTATCGAATCGGGGCTAAGAATAGGCTTGATATAGCCCCTCGAATTTCCCTAACTTGATGCGCACCATGAATTCGGCGCTTTCCCGCACCAGTCGTTCATCCCTTGGGGTCTTTATAAATTGGGTCATCAGTTCGGCGGACCGCTTGGTGTGCTCCTGGTCGGCCACCATGTGAACCGTAAAAAACTCGAGCGCAGGATCGCCCAAACCGTAGTGCTTGCGCAGGTAGGTATTGAATTCCCCTGAATAACGGCAGACCATGCTTTCACTGGTTAGAGCAGAGGCTCGATTGACCACAGGGATTCCCAGAAGCACATTACTTACGGTTCGGCAGGTATGAATATGACACTCAAAGATCTGCGTGGCATCGGAAAAGTCTTCCTCCTTTAACCCGATGGCAAGACCAAAGCGCTTTGCCAGATCGGGATGGGTGTATTCCTCATAGAACTGGTTCACAGATCGGCCGTAGAGCTCAGAGTCATGAGCGTTCTTGACCATCCCGAGGACGAAGCCCTTCAGGATGGCCCGGTTGTGAAGATAGTGCTGAATTGCCCATCCCTGAAGTCTCCGGATAGAGAGTTTCCCCTCCTGGAGTTCGGAGAAGTAGCGACTCTCCATGAGGCGCTGCACACCGGGTTGAACGATCTCCCGAATCACCGAGTCGACAACTGCTTTACCGTCCATTTTCAGATCCCTCCCAGGTTAAAGATACGATTCAGTAACGATCGAACATGCTCTGGATCTCATCTGGATTATGGGTCTTTGTGAGGGCCAGAGACAATAGCACGCGGGCCTTCCAGGGCTGCAGGTTGTCTGCGGCAACCAATCCTCGCGTGACGAGTCCCGGACCTCGCGCGACGCGGCCAGACCCCACGCGGCTTGCGATGCAAACCATCACACCTTTCTTAGCCGCTCGATCCAGCGCCTCGTCTTCCGCCGGTGTGGGGCGTCCCGCCCCAGTCCCAGCACTCACGATTCCCCTGGCACCGGCAGCCACGGCGGCATCGATCATCACTCGGTCGGCACCGACGTAGGATACTACGACATCCACGCGGGGAAGTGAGTCGAGCTGTCGCACGTCGAATTCCGTCTCCAGCGTGTGTTTTTTCACGGTACGGTGGAAGTAAACGATCTTCCCGTCGGCATCGGCAAACCCCAGGGGACCAAGGTCGCGCCCTTGAAATGCATGGACCCGGTAGGTCGCTGTTTTAGTCACATCCCGGCCACCGAATATGGTGTCGTTCATGACCAAGAGCACGCCCTGTCCTCTAGAGGACGGATGTGCGGCAACCAGGACTGCATTGACGACGTTGAGATAACCGTCAGCGCTGATGGCCGAAGATGGCCGCATGGAGCCCACCAGGACGACGGGCCTATCGGTCTTAAGCGTGAGGTTGAGAAAGTACGCCGTCTCTTCGATGGTGTTCGTTCCATGGGTGATCACCACTCCGTCCGCCCGGTTCTCATCAAGAATCGAATGAATGGTCCGAACCAGGTCGAGCCAATCTTTATCCACGAGTCCGTGGCTAGGGAGCCGGCGAAAGGGAACCTCTTCTATCCTCGCCATGGACTCGAGCTCCGGAAGCTGCGCGAGAAGCTCTCCGGTGTTGAGTCGCTTCCCCGCCTCGATGTACCAGGCAAGATCGAGGCGGTCTTTCCCCACCGAGTCGATGGTCCCTCCGGTGATAATTATTGCCACACGTGGAAGCTCGCTCATCCCTTTTTTATCCTTTCGACGGGTTCCTCCGCCGATTGCACGCTGTCCTCTGTCCAAACTTTTTTCCGTATTCTCGCCGCTCCAACTGGGCCGCACTCTAGTCTCGGTGTCCTCGGCTTGTCAATCTCAAGAACAGACCGTTGAAAAAGGCCCATCTGCTTCGTTGCACTTAGTCGCCTCGCTCCAACGTACCGTCTAAATACGCCTCCGCTCGTCGACTTCTCGCGCGCCTCGCACCTGGAACCTTTTTGACCGGCCTGGAAACAGGGTTTTTCAACATCCTGTTAGAAGTAAGAGGTCCGACTTAAATAGTCCAAGAATGCTCTCCACGGCCGAAATTTGGACAGCCCAACAAGCGTTTTAGAGAGAAAACCCACGCACAGGTTGCAATAGCTCTCGGCCTGGGAGGCACATATTTTGCTCCATTTCTTCCAATTATTTAACCTTAGAAGTCCCATGGATACTAACGTTTACATCTTTTGGGGTTTTATTGCTTTCACACTAGCCGAGGCATCGTTCGCTGGTCTCTGGTATGCGCCCTTCTACCGAACTGGCCTCCCAGTGTACAAAAAGCAATTTTATCTCCCATCGGTTATTTCCACTAAACTCAGCATTGACCAGCTGGATGCGGAATTCCAAAGTGGGTATACCTCGTCCATTGTTTTCCGTGAGATCGGTGAGGACGAGTACGCCTTTCGGGAGGCGCTCCTTCAGATCCGTTTTCTTTCTTACACACCCCTAATGCACGGGCACATCTTGATCGATCCGCGTAGGGGGATCGTAACGGTGGTGGGTCGTCTCTATTGGACGGTCTTTTCGTTGGCGTTTTTCGCATTATGGCCAGCGGATTGGGTTTTAGAAATCATACCGTTTCTGGCTGTTCTTCTCTTTGCGCTATACTCCGTTCAAGTCCATCGGTTTAACAAGGTGGGGGTGTTGGTAAAAAAATTACTCGCCCTAACGCAAGACTGACATCGGGTTCACCCACGGCTCCAGATGAGAATCGTTTAATAGAACAGATCCACAGAGATGTTTGCCTTCTATTTCGGAATTTCCCTCATCGCCAGTGCCAGTATCACGGCCATTGCCTTTGGGATTTTTGCCGTCTTCGAGCTTATTGCCATCTTTCTACTTACGGGTATCTCCTTT
>JAPUHZ010000068.1 GCA_027297485.1 Deltaproteobacteria bacterium | reverse complement strand
CTGGGGGGAGGCCAGTTACTAAGGAGTTCATAAGTAAGTAGCCATCAAGCGACCGAGGGCCGAGTCCTGAGGAGCACGGGCACAGGAACGTGGTGGTTGCGTTCAGGCCCCGGGCCGTGGGAATAACCACCATTGGAGAGGACGGGGTGGTGGCCGACAAGACAGAGACCCATTACCCGTGCTCGGAAGGGCTTGGCCTGAGGGATGCGCAATCTCGGCACATGTCAAGATACTAATGAAGTGACTAATAAGTTCGTACGCTTCATTTTTCCAAACTAAAAATTCAAAACTCACAACTCAAAACTGATCTGCGCTTTCTTTAAGTACCTTGATTCCCTCCGGCAATCCTTCTATCACGTCGGTGGCGATCATCCCTATCTCTCCTCTGCCTCCAGCGACTTGGTCGCCGACAAAACCGTGGAGAAAAACTCCCAGCTTGAGCGCATCCTCCACTTTATAGCCCTGGGCCAGGAGGCCCGCCAAAATCCCCGCAAGCACATCCCCCATTCCCCCGCTCGCCATTCCGGGATTCCCGGTCGGATTGATGAACACCTCTCCCTCCAAAGTAGCGATCACAGACCTTGCCCCTTTGAGCACGACATAGCAGCGATAATCACGGGCGAAGGAGCGTGCAATACCTACCCTATCCTGGTTGACTGCGGAGGTGTTCGAGCCTATAAGCCGCGCCATCTCTCCGGGATGGGGGGTGAGGACCGGTGGTCTCTTGGCGCCGCGGAGCCGCTCCACCTCCGCCGCTAGATTGTTGAGCCCATCAGCATCAATCACCCAAGGAATCTCCAGGTTTCTAAGGAGCCACCTGAGCGCGCTTCGAACGGAATCCTTGACGCCTATCCCCGGACCAAAGAGCACGGCGCTCTTTTTATCCAGCAGGCGACGCCAGCCCTCGTCGTTCAGCGGCTCTAACTCCTCCCCCGCATTATCCCTGAGAGGCTCTGTCATGACCTCCACCAGTGAGCTGGCAAAAATATCATTAAGGGAGCGGGGAGCCGCCAAGGTCACCAAGCCTGACCCGGCTCGCATGGCCGCACGGCAGGCCAGGATTGCCGCCCCTGTCTTTCCCCTGGAACCTGCCATCACCAAAAGATGACCGTAGGTCCCCTTGTGTGTGTCCGGCTCCCGAACGGGAACGAGCCGGCGGATATCTTTCTTCTCCAAGAGCTCTGTCCGATAGCGCACTTCCTCGACTGCCTTCGGATGGATGCCGATGTCCGCCACCACCAACTCCCCCACATAAGAGAGCCCAGGATAGATGACCTGTCCCAATTTGGGATAGCCCAAGGCAACGGTCATCTTCGCCTTGATCGCCGTTCCGAGAGGCCTTCCCTGGTCCGTGTCCAGACCTGAAGGGACATCTACTGCCACAACGGGAAGACCGGAGCCGTTCATAATGTGAATGACCTCTGCGTAAAAGCCGCGCACCTCCTCTTTAAGCCCGGTCCCCAAAATAGCGTCGACCAGCAGTTTTTTTCCCTTCAACCGCTGACCGAACAGCGCGAGGGACTCCGGGGTCACCACAGAGATCTTTCCTTTGGCCTTGAGGTAAGCGCGCAGATTCACAGCCGCATCGTGAGAGAGATCATCCTTCCGGGCCAGGAGAACGACCTCACAAGGTATCCTTTTTTTCTTGAGGTGACGCGCAACCACCAGTCCATCCCCTCCGTTGTTACCTTTCCCGGCAACGACGAGGACTCCTCCCTTCGCGACTCGCCCGAAGCTATTCAGTAAGCCTCCAGTAACCTCTTTTCCCGCACGCTCCATCAAGACCAGACTGGGAACACCGTACCTATGGATCGTCAAACGATCCATCTCACGCATCTCTTCCGAGGAGACAACAATCATAGTTCAATACGTTTCAATCGTTTAAGACATTCGATCCTTTGAACGGTTTGAACGATTTAATCTCTTGCTGCTTTAAGCAGGTCTTTCATCTCCCTCACCGCCTGCTCTATTCCGACCATGATGGCCCGAGCGACGATGCTGTGCCCAATATTAAGCTCGACGATTTCAAGGATGTGGGTAATGGGCAGAACATTTTCGTAATTTAGCCCGTGGCCGCCATGCACCTCTAGCCCTAAACGCCGGGCCAAGGACGCTGCGGCAGCAACCTCCTCAAGCTCGCTCGTACGATCACCGGAGGCGTTGCAATAGCGGCCGGTATGGATCTCCACACCGTGGGCTCCAACTTCTCGGCTCACCTCGATCTGGGCCTCTTGCGGATCGACAAAGAGGCTGACTCGGATCCCCTGTCCCTGGAGCCGTCTCACCGCCTCTTGGACTTTGGCCCTATGAGCAAGCACATCGAGGCCACCTTCCGTGGTTAATTCCTCACGGCGCTCAGGAACGAAACAGGCATCATCAGGACGAAACCTCTCGGCTAGGCGCGCCATTTCCGGGGTCACTGCCATTTCCAAGTTGAGCTTGGTCTTTACTTTCTGACGTAAAAGCTCAACATCTCGCTCCTGAATATGGCGGCGATCTTCCCGCAGATGAACGGTGACTCCGTCCGCTCCTCCCCTCTCCGCCAGCAGCGCGACCTCTACCGGGTCCGGGATATCGATCCCCCTGGCTTGGCGCACCGTAGCCACATGATCGACATTGACTCCCAGCCGAATCATCGTTACTCGTTATTCGTTATTCGTTACTCGTTATTGTTTACTCGTTATTCGTTACTCGTTATTGTTTACTCGTTATTCGTTACTCGTTATTGTTTACTCGTTATTGTTTACTCGTTATTCGTTACTCGTTATTGTTTACTCGTTATTGGAGCCATCGAGTAACCAATAACGAGTCAACGATTAACCTATCGCCACCCGGATCTCCTCTGCTATCTCATGCGCCATCTGGAGGATCCTCTTCTCATCTTCCCCCTCCAGCATGACTCGGGCCAGAGGCTCGGTTCCCGAATAACGGACCAATATCCTGCCGCGCTTCCCCAACTCTTTTTCCGCCGCGGCGATCTTATCGCGCACCCGGGGTAACCTGGAGATATCCCTTTTCTCCTTGACCCCCACATTGAGCAGAACCTGAGGGAGGGTGGTTATCACCCTCTTTAACTCACTGAGCCACCGTCCCTTCTCCACCATAATCGCAAGGAGCTGCAAACAGGTGAGGCACCCATCCCCGGTCGAATTGTGATCCAGAAAAAGGATATGGCCTGACTGCTCTCCGCCTAAATTGTATCCCCCGCGCAACATCTCTTCGACCACGTAACGGTCCCCGACCGCGGTCCGCACTACCTTAATCCCCGCGTTCTGAAGTGCGAGATCCAACCCCAGATTGCTCATCACGGTAGCCACCACGGTCCCACCCTTGAGAACTCCTTTCTCTTGCATCTCCTTACCGCATATGGCAAGCACGTGATCCCCATCCACTATCTCACCTTGTTCATCGAGAAATATGGCCCGATCCCCATCCCCGTCCAAAGATAAAGCGAGATCCGCATGATGCTCCAGCAAGGCCCGCCGCGCCGTCTCCGGATGGAGAGAGCCGCAGTCCCGGTTTATATTCTCTCCGTCCGGATGAACCCCAATAGGGATAACCTCCGCCCCCAACTCGGACAAGACCTCAGGCGCCACCCGATAGGCCGCGCCGTGACCGCAGTCGACCACGATCTTTAACCCTTCCAGGGTCAGATTACGGGGAAAGGTGTTCTTGAGAAAAACGATGTACCTTCCTACGGAATCGGAAATACGGAACGCCTTGCCAATGTCCAAGGCCGTAGGTCTGTACAGGTCCGTCGTGCCTTTTAATATCATCTCCTCCATCCGCGCTTCAGTTTCATCGGGAAGCTTGAAGCCCTCGTAGGAGAAAAACTTTATCCCGTTATCCTGGAAGGAGTTGTGGGAGGCGGAGATCACAACACCGGCATCGGCCCTCATGCTGCGGGTGAGGAAGGCCACACCCGGAGTCGGCAAGGGGCCGACAAGAAGGACGTCTGCTCCCATGGAGCAAATCCCCGAGGCCATGGCCGTCTCAAGCATATAGCCTGAAAGACGCGTGTCTTTGCCGATCAGGATCTTATAACGGTGCTTCGCGCTACCCTCGTGCAACTTAGGAGGGAAAGAGGCCCTTTTTCTAGCTGACCCCCTGGTCTGAGAGGGAGAATCATGAAGGACGCAGGCCATAGCCCGGCCCAGCTTTAACGCCATCTCGGAAGTCATGGGTTCCAGGTTTGCCACACCTCGGATCCCATCGGTCCCAAAGAGGTGTCGTTTACGGTTTTTCTTTCTCCTCGGTGCTGCAGACATCTTTTCTCACTCCTCTACTACTAAACGGTTTACTTCTTCGGACGCAAAATCCTGACTTTAAAACGGGTCGGTTTTTGCTCTAACACCTTGACCTCTGGGGGGAGATCAAGACTCAAGCCGAGCTTATGGTTGCCCCGTCCCAGTCCCTCGAGATCCAGATAGACCTGCTCTGTTCCCACCTCGAGTCGGCTGAGAATTCGTTTGGGTCCTGATAAGCGGAGGGTGACCCGCCGCGGTCTCACGCGGTATCTTCCTGCAAAATCCTTTGCCTTTACCTCAATACGGCTAAACTCCCTTGTCATCCACTCCTCTTCCAATGACACTGAGACTGTAACCCGATCAGGAGAAAATGAAAGGGATTTCCCGGCGGAGGTAACCCGCACCTCTTGCGTCATTTGTCCCCGAACACCTTCTAGCCTAAACGGCAGAGTGTCCACTGAAGCCATGCGATTCACCTCACGCGCCGGACCTTCAACCTTGACGGTCTCTGGATTGACCTCCACACGGGCGACCTTATAGCCCGATGGTGGCTTTCCTGCAAAGCGAACCGAGACAGGCAGGGAACGCACCGCAATCAACTCTAACTTCAGATGAATCACCGAGGGGCTGATCCGCGTGATCCTTACGCCGCGGGGAGGATTAAAAAAATCCGGATTCAGACGAAAGGTGGAGGTCCCCGGCCGCGCCTCATCCAGATCGAGGACGACCTTTAGACGATCCGCATCTAAGGTCGAGAGGAGGGCCGGGGGACCCATCAACCGGAGCTCAATCTGGCGCGGCCCCGGATTGGCCAGCATCACATCCGAGGGGATATTGCGCAACTCCATAGGGACCTCAACAGCCCGCTCCACGGCCTTTTGACCCGCATTAACAAAAAACCAAAGCCCCAGGGCAAAGACTAAGGAAATGAGCTTAAGCCCCAGATTGCTGCTAGCCAAAGATATAACCTTTTTCCAGGCGCGCTTCATGAACTAAAAAAACCCTCAAGGGATCTGCGAAGCTGGGGACCGTCAAGATCCTGGGTCACCTTGCCTCCTACGACCAGCGAAATCTTTCCCTGCTCCTCTGAAATCACGATCGCCACAGCATCGGTCTCCTCAGTCAAAGTGATAGCCGCTCGATGTCGAGTCCCAAGGGCCTTACTTAAGTTTGGATCCACGCTCAGAGGTAGAAAACACCTCGCCGCAGTGGCCCTTCCCTTCTGTATCACCAGCGCCCCATCGTGGATCGGAGAGTGGGGGAGAAAGACGCTCTCCAGGAGTTCCTGGCTCACACGGGCATCTAGACGCGTCCCGACCTCTATATACTCGTTTAACCCCACCTCTCTCTCCAGGACGATCAGGCCTCCTACCCTTCTGCCGGCTAGAGCGACCACGGCCTTGGTGATCTCCTCCATTACCTGCCCGTGCTCAATACGATCCGCCCCACCAAAGAGAGGCGCAGTTCCCACCTGTGTCAAGGCGCGCCTGATATCGCTTTGAAAGATCACAATGATGACCAGGATAATGGAACCCAAAAAATTGTCGAGGACCCAATTCAGTGTAAAGAGACCCCACCTCTGCGACGAGACATAAGCCAAGAGGACCACCACCAACCCGATGATCATCTGCATGGCGCGAGTCCCCTTAATCATGTGGATCAGCCGATAGATCACGAAGGCAATGATGCCGATGTCCACGGCATCCTGCCAACGGAGCTGGGTAAAGATCTCAAACACCTTTTCCCCCCTCGGACTCCGCCGTCCCGAAACGGAGCGCATCGGCAATCCGGATGGCCCGACTAGCCTCTCTCACATCGTGGATCCGTATCATGTTCGCCCCGGCCAGCACGGCCGCCACTGCCGCGGCCAGGCTCCCCTCCAAACGATCCTCAGGACCCAGCTTTAGAACCTTCCCGATAAAGGTCTTGCGCGACGGCCCCACTAAGAGTGGCTGTCCCAATGAGGTGAGGGCCGGCAGGCCCCGCAATAGTGTTAGGTTGTGGTCCAGGTTCTTGCCAAAGCCGATTCCAGGGTCGATAATAATCTGTTGCGGACCCACACCGCCCTGCAAGGCAAAATAAATTCGGCTCCGCAAAAACCCCTTCACCTCCTCCAATACATCCTCATAGTGAGGCTTTTCCTGCATGGTCTGCGGCGTACCCTGCATATGCATAAGCACCACAGGCACCTTTCTGGCCGCTACCAGAGAGATCATGCCAGGATCAAACCTCAAGCCGCTGATATCGTTAACCACATCCGCCCCCTCATCCAGTGCCGCCCGTGCAACTTGAGCCTTATAAGTATCGATGGAAAGAGGGGTTGACACGACGCGCCGCAGCCCACGGATGACAGGTATGACTCGTTCTATTTCGTCTTCAGCGGATAGGGGCTGAGCCCCAGGCCGGGTAGATTCTCCCCCGATGTCAATGATATCCGCCCCTTCATGGGCTAACGCTGCCCCGCGGGCGACCGCCTTCGCCGGCTCAAAGTACCTGCCCCCATCAGCGAAAGAATCCGGGGTGACATTCAGGATTCCCATCAGGGCAGTCCGCCGACCCATATCGATGTCTCCATGAGGAGTCGAAAGGAGCCAACCTTTCCGGGAAACGAAAGCGTCTAATCCATCCAACTATCGCTCCGACCACCGATATAGAAGATACTCACGTTGACCATCATCGATCAGCTATCCGGCATCAGGCAAAAGATTCATTCACTCACCCCTTCCGCCTTCTGCTAACTGACAACTAAGGGCTGACGGCTGATAGCTGCCAATGACCGACAACCAATGGGCTCCTCGTGAGGACCCTGCCCTCACTACTTTACGACTGACACTTGAGTTGAGGGATGAAACTTCGGAGGGCTAGTAAATCCTTCGGAGGGTCAATTCAGGCATGAGCTGTAACGGGTGAAGGGGAGAGTGTTTCCCCGCTATTCCCGCCGAACTCCCGCACCAAGGCATCAATGTCCGAACCATCCAGGACCTCCCTCTCGAGAAGTGCCTCAGCAATCTTATGAAGGAGTTGGAGATTTTTCTTTAGGATATCCTTGGCTCGTTCATAGCTCTCCATGATGATGCGTCTGACCTCGGCATCAATCTCAACGGCCGTGCCCTCGGAGTAATCCTGTTGTTGGGTAAAATCCCTTCCCAGAAAAATCTCTTGCTCTTTCTTGCCAAAGGTCATCGGTCCCAGCTTTTCACTCATCCCCCACTCGCAAACCATTTGGTGGGCCAGCTCGGTAGCACGCTCAAGATCGTTGCCCGCACCGGTCGTCATATGCTTTAGGACCAGTTCCTCCGCCCCACGCCCGCCAAAGAGGATCGTAAGGTTGTTGAGGAGGTACTCCTTGCGGTAGGTATGCTTGTCATCTACCGGGAGTTGCTGCGTGAGGCCGAGCGACATCCCCCGAGGGATAATCGTAACTTTATGGATCGGGTCAGCCCCTGGGAGGAGCTTGGCCACCAGGGCATGCCCCGCCTCGTGAAAAGCGGTAATCCGTTTCTCCTCCTCGCTGATAACCATGCTCTTACGTTCAGAGCCCATCATCACCTTATCCTTGGCCAACTCGAAATCGTGCATTTCCACCTTGTCTTTGTCGGTCCGAGCTGCCAAGAGGGCCGCCTCGTTGACCAAATTCTCTAGGTCCGCCCCGGCAAAGCCCGGAGTGCCTCGGGCTAAAACGCTGATATCGACATCCGGCGCCAAAGGAACCTTGCGCGTATGCACCACCAGAATCCCTTCCCTCCCCTTGATATCAGGCCGGGGGACCACGACCGTGCGGTCGAACCGTCCGGGACGAAGCAGTGCCGGATCCAAAACATCAGGGCGATTGGTCGCGGCAATGAGAATAACCCCCTCGTTGGACTCAAAACCATCCATCTCGACCAAAAGTTGGTTCAGAGTCTGTTCACGCTCATCGTGCCCGCCGCCGAGACCGGCTCCTCGATGACGCCCGACCGCGTCGAGCTCATCGATAAAGACGATGCACGGGGCGTTCTTTTTCCCTTGGCTAAAAAGGTCTCGGACTCTGGATGCACCGACACCAACAAACATCTCCACAAAGTCAGAGCCGCTAATGCTAAAGAACGGGACACTCGCCTCTCCTGCAATGGCCCGAGCTAAAAGCGTTTTGCCCGTGCCCGGGGGACCCACGATAAGACATCCCTTGGGAATCCTGCCCCCCAATCTGGTAAACCTCTTTGGGTCCTTTAAAAAGGCAATGATCTCCTGTAACTCTTCCTTCGCCTCTTCCACGCCCGCTACATCGTTAAAGGTAATCCGGTGTTGACTTTCGGTCAGGAGCTTGGCGCGGCTCTTGCCAAAAGACATTGCCTTGCCCCCTCCCATTTGCATCTGGCGCATGAAAAAGATCCACACGCCGACCAGGAGAAGCATGGGAAGCCAGTTGACAAAGAGCACCATGTACCAAGAAGACTCATCTTCCGGTTTCGCCGCAATCTTAACCTTCTTTTCCCGTAATCTCTTGACCAGTTCCGGGTCGTCGGGAGCAAAGGTCCTAAAAAGCTCCCCGTTTTGAAACTTCCCTTGGATGTTGTGCCCCTGGATCGTGACCTCCAGGACCTCCCCTTTTTCAACAGCCCGCAAAAATTCGCTGAATATGATTTCGGGTTTTTCACCTTGCTGTCTGCTAAAGATGTTAAAGAGCAAGAGGAAGATAAGTCCTAAAACCAACCACAGGGCCAAATTCTTAGATCCAAGGTTCAACAGATGCCTCCCTACAAAGCCAGAAAAGCTTAACACAGGCAAACACTCAGTTCAATATACCCTGAGGCTCGCCTATCCCTTATAAACTACGAGCTTTACCCTTACAACCTCCCTGGTTTCAGATCCAACTTTAGCGATTTCGCTTCTGCCGTATCCGGGAATCCAAAGGATTTCCCCCCGGGCCAAAAGCAGAGGAAGGGTGGAACGAACAAATAGAGGAACCTTTTTATCGACAAATAGATCCTTGACCTTTTTGTGTCCCTGGATTCCCAAGGGCTGGAACCGGTCCCCAGGCCGGAAATTTCGCACCGTTAGATTATCGGGAAGAAAGGCCAAGTCGAAAAATGCTTCGAGGTTGTCCTGAGGCCGCACACTGCGGAAGAGAGAAGTGCGCGAACTTTGGATCTTCACCTCAGCCTCGGGAATGAGCAGTTCCCCTTCGCACGGGAGGGTATAGCTATAGCCTACCGGCTTTCGTTTTCGTCCTTTTTTTTCGAGATAGACCGCCTCGTAACACTTGACTAGGTTCCATCCCCTGGGAAGAGAGAGACGACCCTGCGGCGGGCCTTGGGCGATAAACCGTAGTGCCTCTTCGATGTGACGAAAACCGATACCTCTGAGGTCACCCAGGGCTGCCTCGATCCAGAGACGGACAAGCCTCCGCTGCATCGCCTGGCCCTCTTGAAGGAGGGAGTCGCGCACGAGATTCCCTCCGCGCACAACTCGCTGGAGATGCACTCGAGCCATCCGCTCCAAAATTTCCTCTTCCTCGCGCAAGAGGTCAGCCAAATGAGCCAATCTCTCATCCAGATGGGGATCCATCCTCTCTCTGATTTGGGGGAGCAGGTGAAGACGAATCCAGTTGCGCATAGGAGCTGGATCCAGGTTGGTTCGATCCATTCGGACCTGAAGACCCTCCGCCTTGAGATAACAGATGATTTCCTTCCTTGAGACCTCGATCAATGGGCGGACAAGCAAGGGGCCTTTTAGGGCCGTGCCCTGAGTAGAAATCAGCCGGTGGACCGGGGGCATGCCGCCTAATCCCCTCCTCCCGCTCCCGCGCAGGAGCCACATGAGAAGAGTCTCTACCTGGTCATCCCTCGTGTGCGCCGTAGCAACTTTATGGATACCGTGCTCCTCCGCCGTAGCGACAAAAAAGCGATACCTCTCCTCCCGAGCCATCGCCTCGATATTGCCCTTCCCCTTTTCCGATCTCATTTTCGGGAGGTCTACATCTCTGAGATGAAAGGGAAGGGCCAATCTCTCCGCCATGTTGGCCACAAACAGGGCATCCTCTCGGGCCTCCTCTCCCCGGATCCCATGCTGAAGATGAGCCACTTCAAGGCGTAAGCCTAATTCCTCCTTCAATCCGGACAAGAGGTGGAGCAACACCACCGAATCCGCTCCTCCAGAGACGGCCACTAGAACCCCATCGCCGTGTGTGAGCATGCCGTATTTCTGAATGGTCTCTCTTACTTTTGTCTCAAGATTCATTTTCGGCCTGCCTGAGAGGGTCTTCAATAGCCGGCGCATAGGACGCGCAAGCTTAAGCATGCCTCAACGACCCCATCGGCCATTTGCCATAGGGAAATTCTGCTCGCTTTCCCCATCCAAATCAAGGAGAGATAACGACTGACGTTAAAACTCGCTCGTTGACCCGGTGTCTGAAATAAGCTTTCGCACCGCTTACCTTCTTGCCAGCCTATACTCTCTGCCAGACACCGAAAGTAGGGACCTTTTTTCGAAGTCCCGCGCACAGGCACGCTTCCTTAGCGGCTAAAAACCGTGGCCGTCGAGAAGGCAGCGAGTGCAAGACGGCCCTATTTTAGCGCCGGATCGCACCGCAGCGTACAGGACAGTACATGAGGATGCGAGCCCGAAAGCGACAACGGGGCAAGCGCCCCTTCGGCTGAACTCAGGTCGATGCCTTATCGACGGATCAGGGGCTTTAGTGATAGCCTTGACAAGGTGTACCGTTAACCCTATCTTTCGCAAAAGGGAGGAATAAAGTGATCCTGAAGCTGTTGAGGAAGCTACGAGCAATCTTCAAGCCTGCATCCGTAGAGAATGGAAAACCTGGGCTCCTTGATCCGGTAGAGATCCTGAGAGTGAATTCTCACGATCTATTGCGTCTTGCCGAACAAATCCATGCCCATGCGAAAACGGCCCCTTACCCTCATGTGGCAGAGCGTCTGCGACAGATAGTTCTTGAAAAGCGAGAGAGTGTGAAGATCCTTAGGGAAAAACTTTTAAGCCTAAAGGGTGAGTTGGATTATCCTCGGTTCAATCTCAAATCCGGGAAAAATCATTGGGAGAGAATAAGCCGCGACATCGAGGATCAGAGGGTGTTGGAGAGCAGGTTACAAGAGCAGGCATCTCGTTTGGCGGAGGAGGCCCCGGAGATCAGTGATCTGCTGAAGCGGATCATGGCAACGGAAACGTCGCACAAGGAAATTCTTATGGACCTTGTTATGCGGGCAGATCCCCAAGCGAACCAAACCTAAAAGTTTTTTACCGGGCGGGCAAATAGCCCTGTAAGAAGTTATTACTATTTAAGAATTTCTAATTTTTGGAGCCCATGTCGGCAAAGGGGAGCAACTCTATAAAGAGTCGTAGGCTTCTACTGATCGACCTGGGGCAATTTTCTGCTGCGAGCAAAGGCCATGTCCAAAGCGATCCCAGTGACAATGGCATGCCATGCATCATCTCCTGACATTCCGGAAGACTTATAGGACCGCCAAAGGAAGATGATCTCTTCTTCGCTCACGTTATCAAAGGTATCCACTTCGGATGCCCTTGTGCTTACTTGGCTGTCTCTCATGAGCTTCATCAATAGTTTCTCCGAAGCCGCTGCATCAAGCTTGTCATTATGTCAAAGCAATAGTCGTGCCAGATTACTAACTATCTAAAATAACAAGGATCTAAAAAGTAGAGCCGTATACTTTGCTGCCACCATTTGGCAAAAATTGTAAAAAATTGAACAAAATTTTCCCGCACCCAGCTTTAATCTATTGCCAAATGTATTATCGGCTTGTTGATCCTGAAGCTTAAATTTCGGCAATGCCCATGCCGGAATTCTAAGAGGCTATTCCGAGGGGAAGGAGACTGAAGGACGAGGGAATCGAACGTGAGGCTTGGTGCAGGCCCAAACGGTAGGAATAATTACGTGAAGGGGCAGGGCTGGCGGCCCTCATGGTTCGACCTTGCTCACCATGACCCTGAGTTTACCGAAGGGTCATGGTGCTGGTCCATTTCCCTCGGCCTGAAAGCTCCTTCCA
>JAPUHZ010000067.1 GCA_027297485.1 Deltaproteobacteria bacterium | reverse complement strand
CGAGCTTGTGTTGATCTGTTTAAAGAGACTTGGCCCCTGGTACAATCCGGAAGGCCACCTCGTCTAGCCCAGGATAAGGGGGCCGGTACCACAAACCGTGTTGAGAAAGTCAAACAAATTGATGAAATCGAACTCGACCGTAAGTACACGGCCAGAGAGTTGATCAATATTCTACGGGCCCGCACCTTTGCGCCCTACCCCGGTGCTTTCTTCGTTAACGAGGGCCGAAAAATCTATCTTCGAATCCAGCTCCAGTATGCGGTAGACCCGGCGAAGAGCAATGACTGAACCCATCATTGAGATTAATGGTCGCCGAGTCGGTCAGGGTTGCCCCGCCTACATAATTGCCGAGATGTCGGCCAACCATAATCAGGACTTTGCCGAGGCCGTTAAGATCATCGAGGCGGCCAAAGAGGCAGGGGCAGATGCCGTGAAGCTCCAGACCTATACCCCGGATACCATCACGATCGATTGCGACAACGAATACTTTCGGATCCAGGGCACACTATGGGATGGCCAAAGGCTTTACGACCTGTACAGCAAGGCCTTCACTCCATGGGACTGGCAGCCCAAGTTAAAGGCATTGGCAAATGGCATGGGGCTGGATCTTTTCTCAGCACCGTTTGATGAAACGGCGGTCGACTTCTTGGAAAACATGAATGTACCGGCCTACAAGATTGCTTCCTTCGAGATTGTCGACCTACCTTTGATACGCAAGGTTGCACAAACCGGCAAGCCGGTAATCCTTTCCACTGGTATGGCAACCCAGAGTGAGATCGGCGAGGCCGTGGAAATCCTCCGGGACCATGGTAGCCGTATGGTTCTTTTGAAGTGCACAAGCGTTTACCCAGCCTTGCCGGATGAGATGAACCTGCGCACGATTCCAGACCTAGCCAAAGCCTTCCAGGTGCCTGTGGGTTTATCAGACCACAGCATGGATGCTGCAGTGCCTGTGGCGGCTGTAGCATTAGGCGCCTGCGTCATTGAGAAACATCTGACGCTTTCTCGCGCAGTTCCAGGCCCCGACAGCGCTTTCTCCCTCGAGCCGAAGGAATTCAAGGAAATGGTTGAGGCCGTACGCACAGCGGAGAAGGCCTTAGGCAAGGTTCACTACGGTGTTAGCGAACATGAGCCGGAGAGCCTTAGCCTCAGAAGATCATTATTTGTAGTGAGAGATATGAAGAGCGGAGAGAAATTTACCTCTGAGACGGTACGTTCCATCCGTCCGGGTCATGGGTTGAGTACGCGGTACCTGGGGGATATCCTCGGGCATGTTGCCAGTCGCGACGTCAAACGCGGCACTCCGCTTACCTGGGATTTGGTGGTCGGCGATCGGCGATGAGGATTGGAATCGCACCTTGGATCCAAAAAACGTATTATTCATTCAGAAATTGTCTCACAAAGCCGGTGCCCAGTACTGTCTAGCCAGAGTCCTTAGAAAACTTAAAGAAAGGGCCTTGGATCCCATTCTGCTGATCTCGGAGGACGGGTGGCTGACAAGAGAATGCCAACAAAACGGTATCCAAGTTCTGCGAACACTCTTTCCCAGCTCGAGATCGCTTTACGGATACATCTACAATAATCGGTCCTTCACAAAAAGAGTCAAAGAAAAGCTTGACCAACTCGGAGTTTCTCCCCCTATTGTTCAAGGCAATGACCACCCGGAAGCCCTGCGCACCCTTGCAGTGGCCGAATTCTTGAATGCCAAAAGCAGTCTCATGTTAAGAACACCCACTATGAAAAGCGAGGATTACTTTAAATATCGGTGTGATCGGTCGGATCTTGTTATGGTAGAAAGTGACCAGTTGAAAGAGGCGGTCAAGGTTTGGGATATTAAGAAAAATGTGATTGTGGTCAATAATGGGCTTACGGATGAGGAGTTTTTACACCCTAAAATTCCCACCTCGAACCCAAGCAAAGTCCTGGTCCTAGGAAACCCATCTGCTAGAAAAGGTTGGCAAGACGTGATCGAGGCACTTTGGATCTTACGGGATCAAAATGATCTACATCCCATGACGTTGGACTTCACAGGCCAAAAGCCGACTTGGTTGAAGACTTCGCAGAATTTCAGCAGGTTTTTCTTAAATTTCATTGGGCATCATGACAATTTTAAGGAGCTCACGCGGAAATATGAACTGGTGATCAACGCCTCCCGCGGGGAGACCTTTGGAATGGCCGCCCTTGAGGTCATTGCTGCAGGGATCCCCCTTCTTTCGAGTCGTACCGGAGTTATAGAGAAAGTCGTTGAAAATGAATGCTTGCTCTTTGAGCCGGAAAATCCTCAAACCCTGGCTCATGCCTTCGCAAAATTGGTGACCAACTGGAAGAGCGTTGACTTTGATCTAGCAAGGCAGCAACAAAACATTCGTCGCCAATTCCATATTGACACTACGGTCAACTGTCTGTTGGCCGAATATGGAGGGGCCTTGTGCTGAGCTGCATTTCTCTATGACCGGACTTCCTCGAGTCGGGCTATCTCAGGATAGGATTCATAGTTTTTGGCGAGACCGTTCAGTTCCATCTCGAGTTCTTTAAAATACTTTGCCCAAGAATATTTCTCCGCCACCTGCCGGGCAGCCCTGGAGAGGCTAGGCCATCGACTCTTATCCAATTGCCGCAGGATTCTGCTCTTGAGTTCCTCAGGATCATCGGGATCGGTTAGGATTCCCTCTGTTAGGTCACCATTGAGCTGATCCGTGGAGCCAAGTCCTGCAACGGTTACCACGGGAAGTCCGGAGGAGAGGGCTTCGAGAACCACATTGCCGAAGGCATCATGGATGGTAGGCAAAACAAGCAGGTCTGCGGCTGCATAATAGTCTTCCACCCGTGATTGAGGACCCACAAAGATGATCTGGTTCCCAGACCACCGCCTACGATAGTAGCGGAGCCTTGCGTCATCTCCCACCACCAGGAGATAAACGCCTTGGATCTTACCTGGACCCCAAATACGGAGGATTCGGTCGAGACCCTTACGACGAAATCCGGTCCCCACAAAGATCACCACGGGTCGGTCCAGGGGAATCCCAAGACTTTCCCGAATCTTTTTCCCTTCCTGTAGGCGACGCTCTGGGTGGAATCGTTCGTGGTCTACACCGTTGTGAATGACCCCCACTTTTTCCTCCGGAAGACCATAGGTGTCCACAATTTCTTTTTTACCCTGCTGATAAACTGCAATGATTTTGCGACATCCACCCGGCTGCATCTGACGTTTTTCGAGTGCTATTAAGGAACGGTGATACGGACTAATCCAGTACCAGAACTGCCGCCAAAGGCTCCGGTTTTTGGACATCTTTTGTATATAAACCCGATGGGGTCCCCCACCGCTGCGGAACAGGTCCTGCTCGAGGAGGGGGTGGAAACTCATGATGACGTCACAGGGGTAACGGTCCATCACTCGAGGGGTGAAATAAGCGAACGTTAAAAGGCGGGCTGTACGGGGCCACCTCATGCACGGGACCCAATGGGCAGAGGTTCTCGGTGGGGGCGGAATACTGTATTGTCCGCAAAAAAGATGGACATCGTGACCGCGGTCCCTTAACCCCTCAGCGGTACGGTAAAGGACCATTTCCGTTCCCCCTTTGAGGGCGAACTGTTTGTGAACCAGAGCGATCTTCATGCAAGTATGGGAACCCTAGCCAACACCATCCAGCTAATGTACCTCAATAGCCAATACTGCACCTTATCACAAATCTTCCGCTGGCGTACACGGCGGATGGGGAGATTTTTGCCTACCAGAAGTCAAAAAGGTATAGTTAAATAATTCAATCATTTGACATAAAGGGTCAGGGACTATACGTTTACCCCGTACTAGAGAACTCCCTAACCCGTAAGCCCGGGGATTCACCCTGTGAAATAATATTTTCTCTGTCACGACTTTAAAGACACCTCTAGCCGCTATTTTACAGGGTGAATGTTACGGATTCCCCCAGTGGAGCAACCTCTCGGTCGTTGATGGTACTCTACAGGGGCAGTTCCCAAAAGCTGCGGGTGTAAGCCGGTGGTACAGAGTTTACCACACGAATCATCGATGTCCGCCAACCTCGAGCACGATTCAGGGATGTCCCAACCCAATAGTGAAACCGTTGACGCTATAGTCGTCGGGGGCAACCTCAGCGGCTTGGTGACTGCCTATCTCCTTGGGCATCTGGGCTACCGTAGCGTTGTGCTTGAGCGGTCAGCCCGCATCGGCGGCGCAAATGCCTCCTTTACCACGCCGGATGGCAGTACCTTTGACCTTGGCATGCATGTTTTAGACTACATGCGGTCAGAACTGACTACCAGGTTGTTTACCCATGTGATGGGAGGGAAGGTAAACCGGGTCCCTTTAAAAAGGGGCATGGTGCTGCGTGGTCAAGCGATGCCTTACAATCCAATCCCCAGTGACATGCCAGAAGAGCTCCGCAAGCTACTACCAGACGGTGAACTCAAGGATGATCTCGGCACCGATCTCCCAACCCGCGAGCGGTTGCGTAAGTACTATGGCAAATATTCAGACTTCATCTTCGACGAAGTCCTGCCTTCCTACCGATGCGAGCAGCGCCACAAGGACCTGGGTGTGGAGGAAGCACGACTCCTGACCAATATCTACCCATGGATGTTTCCCCGGTCACAGCGTAGTCTTGTCACGGGTCAGGAATCTCGTGCCTTTCATGATCGGCTGCGGCGTGGAGAAGAGCAGTACATTCTGTACCCCACAGAGGGCGGTTTTGCCAGTTTTGCGAATGCCTTTCTTGAGAAATTACGTCCCAACGTGGAAGTGCTTACCGATATCCCCGATTTACACTTCGAATTAGAGCCAGGTACTCACAGGATCAATTGGCTGCGGGCAAAGGGCCGGCAGTTTGAGTCCCGTCATATTTTTTGGTGTGCCGCCTGGCCTTCACTTTGTCAATTGCTGAACATACCGGTGCAAAATCTGGCCACGGACAACATGCTGCTTGGAAGCTTCCGCTTCAGCGAACCAGCCGATAGTGAGTACAATGAACTCCTCATCGGTGATCCGTCTTTTCACATCGACCGTATTAGTTTCCCAGGCAAGTTCGCCCAGACCAATGCACCTCTCTTACAGTTGGAGTTTGCCTTTCCTGTGGCCCATGGGAGTCTCCCTTTGGAACTACAATATTGGCAGCAGAAATGGCTTTCCGACCTGAAGCGGCTTGGCCTGCTGGGTGACAGGCATAAATTGGAGACTTTTGACTTTCGTAATTTTCGCATGCATTATAACAGCTTTGGAGCTGAGGGACAGGAATGTTGTGATGCAGACCCTAGCCTCCTGATGCCTGAATCAAACATCCACCCGGTGGCGCCCACAATGCAAAACCGCAATATCAACGGCAGCGTGCCTCTGTATCTCCAGCAGGTCACCCGCGTGTTAGCCGAGCATCCCTGAGTGCTGCAGGAGAATTGGTAATGCCCCGCTACTGTCAGAAATGTATCCTCCCTGAGACTCGTCCAGGCGTATCCATTGGCCCAGACGGTGTCTGCAACGGATGCCGCAATGTCCTTAGCAAGCCGACCATGGACTGGGGAGCCCGTGAGGGAGCCTTCCGTCAGGTGGTGGAACGGGCGAAGGCCCGCGGTGCTCGCTACGACTGCGTTATCCCTGTCAGTGGAGGGAAGGACAGTTATTGGCAGGTGGTGACTTGCCTTGAATACGGTATGCATCCCCTTTGCGTGACCTATGCCTACCCGGGACGAACGACCCATGGAGAACAGAACCTACGCAATCTGGTGAAGATCGGTGTTGATCACATCGACTTCCGCGTCAATCCGGAGGTGGAACGCCGCTTTATCTATAAGGCGCTGAGCAGAACGGGCATCCCTGGACTGGTGACGCATATGGCCCTTTGGGGTGTTCCGGCCAACCTCGCAGTATCCTACGACATCCCGCTCGTGATCTATGGAGAAAATACGGGTTTTGAGTATGGCAGCGAGGATGAGAGCCTCATCGGGGCAAACCTTGACCGCCGCTGGCTGAAGGCCTTTGGGGTAACTGAAGGCACCACCGCAGAGGACTGGGTTGACGAGGAGTTAACACGACGCGATCTTACACCGTTTTTCTTCCCTTCTGACGAAGTGCTACAGGCGAAGGGAATCAATAGCTTATTTCTCGGTTACTATTTTCCATGGGATGTGGAGATCACCCTACGAACGGCCATGCGCCATGGTTTCAAGGCTCGGCCCGAGGGTGCCCGTGTGGGACATTACGACTTCGTCAACATCGATGATGATTTCATCGCAATCCATCACCATCCAAAGTGGCAGAAGTTTGGTATCACTCGTAGCTGGGACAATCTCTCCATCGAGATCCGCAACGGGCGTATGACCCGTAAAGACGCCATTGCTGTTCTCAAGGACCGCGGCGATGAAACGCCATGGGACGACATTCGATTGTTTTGCGATTACCTGGGTATTTCAGTATCGGAGTATTTTCGAATCATCGAGTCCTTTCGGAACCGCGACATCTGGACCCGCCGCAATGGGAAATGGGTGATTCAGGACTTTCTCATCCCAGATTTTCCCTGGCCAGAGGACCCCCAGCTCGGTTAATCAGGGCCTCGTGCCCAATCAATCACTTTCTTATGATTAGTAGTGTTTGATTGCAGATCTGCTTGGCACCGTTTATCAGGAGGTTTTGATCCTGTTCGTTCTTGACGGTCCAGACCCGTATTGGGTTTTTGGGATCCGGAGCAATTTCCACGCCGAAGGGGCATTCTTCAAACTCGATGGATTGGACTTTATTCGCGAATAGATTTCGAATGGATTGTTGGGAATGGCGGTTGAAATCTGTTCTCCACTGACCCCGGGTTCGGGGGTGAGTGTTATCGCAAAATTCGACTCGAACCTCTATATCAAACGGGTTAAATAGACCGGTTCCGAGGATCCATCCACCTTTGCGGCAGAGACCGAGCATTTTTTTTAGCGGTTTTCGAATATCTTTAAAGACAGATAGCAAACAAGTGGAGAGCACTACGTCGAAAGTTCCCTTTAGTTGCAGAAAGTCCTGGTGAAAAAAATTGACGCCCTTGAGCCCCTCAAACCTTTGCGCCGTCTCGATATACTCCGATGTAAAATCATAACCGTATAGTTTCCAGTGGGGATATTGCTGATGCAGATAGTAAAGAAGAGCGCCGTTTCCACAGCCCAGATCAGCGACCTCATAAACCTGGTGGAGATCAAGTAGTGATTTTAGTCTTGCGCCAATGGTTTTAAAATCCTCTTTCGGGTCTCCATAAAGATTCGGCGAGGTATAGGGCTCAAGATCAGGGTAGCTTTTGTATCCAGGGCGACGACCTGTCGTCATTAAAGTTCCTCCAAAAATCTAAAATGGTCCTTTCCTTTGATCCTTTCCACAATCCCTCCCCCTGGCCGCGGTCTCTAAACCTTCGCAGAGAGTCTCCAGAAG
>JAPUHZ010000066.1 GCA_027297485.1 Deltaproteobacteria bacterium | reverse complement strand
GCCGTGAATACCGCAAACAATTCTAATTGATTGGTTCGATTGTGTATACAATTTTACTTTTTCTAAGCCTTCTCTCGAAAGGTAAGCAACGGCAATTGATATTTTTTTAGATTCGCTGAAAGACGCCTGCAGCATTTCATTGAAAGTTCTATCAGAAGATTGCCAAAAGAATTCTATTTTTATAGTTGCTTTCCCAGAGTTGCTCATAAATTTCAACTAGTGAGTATATTGGCCAGCATAGTACCGCCACTAAATTTCGGAAAACAGGGAGGATTCTCCTGCCTTCTCCAGGACTTGTCAAGGCACTTTGGGGCGTGGTCCAGCCGACAAACACTGATCAAGATAATACCCATATAACTGCAATAGAATCAGCCTCTATGTCGGCAGTGAATCAGTTGGGCTAAGCACTTCCCTCCCCCTCACCTCGGTTTATACCAGATACCCTTTCATTCCTCTTGCGATCTCTCTTGCGATCCTTTTCCAGTCACCTTGCCACCTGATACCGCTACATCGCTTAACTATCTCATCTCTTTACCTATCTCTTTGAGACTAAGGTGCGGCCAGCGATGACTTACAAAATCAGACCTCTTTTGTTAAGCCTTAATGCGTGATATTTAGCCTTGAGGTAGGGAGAAAGGATACGGACTTGCTCCGCCGATCGCTCAAAGACCTCATCAAAATCCAACTGCATGACGGTGCGTTGGATCAACTCAAGTGGAAGGATTTTGGCAACGGGTTATCCATGTCCAGGTTGGCACGGGAGGGGGCAAGGGAGTTGGTTCTCTACCGAATCAGGGCCGACGCGGATCCCAAGGCCTTTTTGCGGCATGAGCATATTGGCGGGGAATTTTATTTGGTTCTTAAGGGTGGGATTGCGGATGAGAGCGGGGTTTACGCTGAGGGGGATATTGTCTATTTAGATCCTAAATCCGTTCATACCCCACGAGGCATCGGAGAAACCGTAGTTTTGGTTCTCTGGCCTGAGGGGGTGAGGATTGTGAAAGAATGAGTTTTGTTCTGATGGCTAGGAGTTTATGTGGATCGGCCTCTCTGCCCCTTCGCTTCAGTGCCTCCGCGTCGGGAAGTCTTAGCTGCTTGTCTCGGGCAGCATCGAAACTCGCCCTTCGGGCTCAGACAGTCGATGCTGCTTTTCCTCACCTTCGCAGAGACTTCCAGAGACTCGGAGTCAATCTTCGCTAAGGAACAGAGAAGCCGGGTTTATAGCAAGCAAGGAGAGATTTATGAAGACTTTAGGTTTTATCGGTACGGGTGGGATGGGTGGCGGGATGGCGGCCAATCTCATCAAGGCTGGGTATGACTTGGTGATTCACGATCTCAGGCGTGAGGTAACGCGTGGTCTGGAGAGCCAAGGGGCGCAGGTGAAAGACTCTGCAAAGGCTGTAGCCGAGGCCTCGGAGTTGGTGTTCTCCATGCTTCCTTACAGTGAGGCCGTCAAGCAGGTCGGGTTAGGCAAAGGGGGTTTGTGTGAGGCAGCTACCGGCGCCAGGCTCTGGATCGATTGCAGCAGCATCGACAAGAAGACAATTTTAGGGGTCAGCCAGGAGTTGCAGAAAGATGGGTGGAAGATCCTGGATGCCGCAGCCGGCGGAGTGGAAGAGCATGCAGCCGCAGGCACGCTCGCGATCTGGGTATCTGGTCCGAAGGAGCTTTTTGATCAGCACCTGCCGATCTTTCAAGCGATGGGAAAGAAGGTCCTCCATGTGGGAGAGTTAGGCAACGCCAAGCTGGTTAAAAACGCTATGGCCATGTTTGCTGCTATTCAGCATATGGGTATAGCCGAGATCTTTAACTGGTTAAAAAAAGGTGGGGTATCGGGGGAGACCTTTCAAATGGTATTGCGCAACTCCCAAAGCCACTCGGAGTCGATGGAGCGGATGTGTCAGACGCTTGTTAGCCGTAAGTTTAAACCACGCAAGTCCTGGATGCCCAAAGATGTGGGCTTCGGGTTGGAGATGGCCAAAGAGATGGAGATCCCGGTTCCATTTACCGCCCTGGCCTACCAGCTCTTTTCGATCGCACAGGCCAATGGCCTGGACGGTTATGAGGCGACTGGCATTGCTTATCATGTTTTTGCGTTAATCTCCGGACAAAAGAAGGGTTGAGGGTTATTTTGGTTCCTGTAGAGCGAATCTCTCGTTTCCTGAGCTTTCTTCTGCGCCATCGCCCCTCGGATTATCTGCTGCACTTCGATCCGCAAGGTTTTATTCCTTGGGGTGAACTCGTCGAGAGGCTTCAAGACCGTTTCCCGGAGATCACAGAGGAAGAGATCCTAAGCGTTATTGAGGGTTCTGACAAGAAGCGCTTTGAGCTGAGGGAAGGTAAAGTACGTGCGACTTATGGTCACTCCTTTCCAGTGGATCTTGGATTGGAAGCCGTAGAGCCCCCTCCCCATCTCTATCATGGTACGGCCCATGATCTGGCTCAAACCATCCTGCGCGAGGGGCTTAAACCTCGGGGCAGGCAATTTGTTCACCTCAGTCCCATATTAGAAGATGCGCTTGCTGTAGGAAAAAGGGGCGACTTCTCTCCCAGCGTCCTAGTGATTGATTCCCAGGCAGCCTATGCCGGTGGGGTTCTCTTTTACTCATCGGGCCCTTTGTTCCTCACCAAAGAGGTTCCATTAAGGTTTTTGTCGTTGTGGGAGAAATGAGCCAACAGTTAGGCGAAACTCATGAAAAAATCGGCTTGACTTTAAGAGTAAAAAGTATTTATAAATGCTTGTCTTAGGGTCGATTTCTGAGATGAATATTCTGCGCGACACAGTGAGGTCTCATGTCTACTGGTGGCTCGGCCACCTGGAGCAGTAGGGAATGGTTAAAGGGAGAGATGAAGAGTCACCTTAGGGATCTGTTGACGCAAGCCATTGAGAAAACGATAAAGGGGGGAGAGCTGAAAACAACAGATCTCCCCCCTTTGCTTCTTGAGCCTCCAAAGCAGAAGGAATTTGGGGACCTGGCTACTAACGTGGCGCTGATTTGGGCCCAGAAGCAGAGGAAACCGCCGCGGGCCATCGCAGAGGCCATCCTTAAAAACCTAGAAGATCCGGATGGGATACTGGCGCATGTAGAAATTGCCGGCCCCGGCTTTTTGAATTTCACCTTTTCCCCCAAGTTTTGCTACCAGCGCCTCAAAGAGATCGCGGCAGAAAAGGAACAGACACTCGACTTAGGTCACGGAGATAAGGCGCAGGTTGAGTTCGCCAGTGTCAACCCAACCGGTCCGCTTCATGTGGGGCACGGGCGTGTGGCGGTTATCGGGGATGTCTTGGGGCGTTTGCTTGAGGCCGTCGGGTTCAATGTGGAACGGGAGTACTACGTGAATGATGCTGGAAGGCAGATGGAACAGTTAGGGCTGTCCGTCTACCTCCGCTATCGCGAGCTTTACGGGGAAAGGCCAGAGTTCCCGGAGGGAGCCTATCGGGGAGAATATGTCAGGGAGATCGCAGGGAAAGTTAAAGGAGAGTGGGGGGAAAGGTTCCTATCGGAGGACAGAACGAAAGCGATCGATTTTCTTAGCCGTTACGGGGGGCAAACCCTACTTGCGGCGATTCGCGATGATCTAACAGAGTTCGATATCACCTTTGATTCTTTCTTTAGCGAGAGCAGGCTGAGAGAGCAAGGAAAGGTGGAGCGGGTGATCGAGTTTTTGCGCACGGGCGGGTTGATCTACGAGAGTGAGGGAGCCCAGTGGTTTCGGGCGACCGCGTACGGAGATGACAAGGACCGAGCGGTGATCAAGAGCGGTGGCGAGCTGACCTATTTCGCCAGCGATATCGCCTATCATCGAGACAAGTTGGAGCGGGGTTTTAAGAGACTCATCAATGTTTGGGGTGCGGATCATCATGGCTATGTGAGTCGTATTCAGGCGGCCGTGAAGGCGCTGGGGTATAATCCCCAAGTCCTCCAGGTCGTTTTGGTCCAGATGGTGCACCTCACCCGTGCGGGGGAACCGGTACGGATGGGAAAGCGCCTGGGAGAGTTTGTATCTCTAAGGGAGCTGTTGGAAGAAGTGGGGAGAGATGCGGCACGGTTTTTCTTCCTCATGCGCAAGGCGGGTAGCCATCTCGATTTTGATCTGGATCTGGCCAAAAGGGAGTCGAGCGAGAATCCGGTATTCTATGTCCAGTACGCCCATGCCCGAATCGCCAGCATCTTCGAGCAGGCCCGTCAGAAAGGGCACTCGCTGGAGGATTCGACGTTGCGTGAGGCCGAGACGGAACGGCTGGATCTCGCGGAGGAGCTGGGGCTCATCAAACGGGCGGTCCAGTTTAACGACGTGGTTGAGGAGAGTGTCAAGGAGCTGGAGCCCCATCGGTTGGTCTTTTACCTGCTCGAGTTGGCAGGGGAGTTCCACCGCTATTACAATCGGTTCCGGGTCATCTCGGACGATGTGGGCCTGACCCGAGCCCGTCTCTTATTGGTGCAAAACGTGCAGAAGGTCATTCGTAAGGGTTTGCATCTTTTAGGGATTCAGGCCCCATTGAGGATGGCTGCCCGGTCCTAACGGGCAATAGGCGGGAGGTATTCTGGTGCCTCATGCCTTAACAGTGGGGGGTGGGAGGCAGGGCGAGAGGAAAGAGAGCTAGTTTTATGGCGGAGAATTGGAAAGAAAGAGGCCAACACCTTTACTATTTTAGTCGAGGTCAACTGGCTGTTCTTGCAGCGGGGTTTACTGTCACCTCTGTTGTCATTTTCTTTCTGGGTACCCTGATCGGGCAGGGGATAGAAGAGAGAAAGATCCTTAAGAAAAGTGAGGGACCACTGGTTAAAATCCCTGTTCGACCCCAGGCCCCTAGTTCGAGGTCGGGGCCTGCAGCCAAAGAAGAAATGACTTTTTATGACACCTTGTCCAAGACAGGCACAAAAAAAGCCGCATTGCCGCCAAAGGTCAAGAAAAAACCTCCAGCCCCAAAGAGAGCTGAGGCGGAAAAGGTGGGGGCTCAAACAGGAACACAAGAGAGCGTATGGTCCGTTCAGGTCAATGCCTATCCCCATGAGAGAGATGCCAAGGGCTTGGCCAAGAAGCTCAGGGATAAGGGGTATGATGCCTATGTAGTGCCCACCACAATCAAAGGGCGGACTTGGCACCGTGTGCGGGTGGGCCGTTTTGCCAAACGAGAAGAAGCCAAGCAATTGCAGGAGACTTTAAATAGAGAGGAAAAATTTACCAAGTCTTTCACGACGAGTCGCTAAGCTCGCGGTTTGTCATCGTGCTTTGTCCTTGTAACCGAGCCAGGAGGCACGATTACGAGAACCGAGCAGGAATATGATATGGACATTCGGGAAGCCATTGGGAAGCTGGTCAGTCGGGTTGACCTATCTGAAGAGGAGACGACCTTAGTCATGAACCAGATCATGACTGGAGAGGCTACTCCCTTACAGGTGGCCTCGTTCCTCACTGCTTTACGTATGAAGGGGGAGACTGTGCAGGAGATCACGGGGGCCGCACGGGTGATGCGGGAGAAGGCGCATCGCGTAAAGGTCAAAGCGAAGTGTGTCGTTGACACCTGCGGCACCGGCGGGGATCAGAAAGAGACCTTCAATGTCTCCACAACCGCCGCCTTTGTTGTGGCGGGTGCAGGGATCGCTGTGGCTAAACATGGGAACCGGTCGGTTTCCAGCCGTTCGGGTAGCGCCGATGTGCTGGCGGCCTTAGGGGTAAAGATCGATATCCCTAAAGAAAGAGTCGAAGAATGTCTGGAGAAAATCGGCATCGGTTTTCTCTTTGCGCCACTCCTTCACGAGGCAATGAAGTATGCCGTCCAGCCGCGCCGCGAGATAGGCATTCGCACGATTTTTAACCTCCTAGGGCCTCTGACAAACCCGGCGGCGGCGACTCATCAGCTCATCGGTATCTATGATGGACAGTTGACCTCGTTGATCGCCCAGGTCTTGAAAAATCTTGGGACTCTTAGGGCCATGGTCGTTCACGGGGAGGAAGGATTGGATGAGGTCTCTCTCTGTGGACCGACAAGAGTTTCAGAGCTCCGGGACGGCCAGTTAAGCAACTACACCCTTTTGCCTGAGGAGTTGGGGCTCAAGCGCTGTCGGCTGGAAGATCTCCATGGAGGAAGTCCAGAGGAGTGTGCCGCTGTCCTGAGAGGGGTTCTTCGAGGACAGAAAGGGCCTAAACGGGACATGGTGCTACTCAACGGCGGAGCTGCCCTCTATGTGAGCGGTGCAGTAGATTCTATTGCCGAAGGGATGCGTCTGGCCACGGAATCGATCGATTCCGGGAAAGCGCAAGAAAAGTTGGAGCTGCTGGTTCAGATGAGCAACGCTGGCTCATAGCAAGCGGTGGGCTTGCAGATCGCTTTGACTGATTACTGAAGGCTGATAGCTAAAGAACTATGTTTCTGGATATCATCACAGGACATGTGCGCAAAGACGTCAAGGTGAGGCGGCACAAAACGCCCCCCTCGGCGCTTCGGGACCGCCCCCTATTCCATCTCCCCTGTAGGGGTTTTGAGGAAACTCTAAAGGGAGACTCGCGCCGCATTATCGCTGAGGTAAAGCGGGCTTCTCCTTCCCAGGGGCTCATTCGGGAAGAGTTCGATCCCGTGGAGATCGCCAGGGACTTTGCCGTTCATGGGGCGAGTGCCCTGTCGGTCCTCACAGAAAAACACTTCTTCCGGGGGAGTCTTCTCTTTTTGGAGCGAATTAAAAAGGAGGTTCACCTGCCCCTTTTGCAGAAGGATTTCATTGTGGATGGCTACCAAGTGCTGGAGGCTAGGAGTTTGGGAGCAGACGCGGTCTTGTTGATCGCTGCGCTTCTCGATCCTGTCCTTCTTCAGGAGCTTAAGGATCAGGCGAGATCTCTCTCTCTGGATGTCCTAGTCGAGGTCCATACAGAAGCGGAACTGGAATGTGCCCTCAAAGCCGGGGCCCGTTTGATCGGAATCAATAACCGGGACCTACGGACTTTTGAGGTGAAGTTAGAGACAACAGAGCGGTTAATTCCGATGGTCCCACCTGGCATTTTGGTGGTTTGTGAGAGCGGGATCGAGAGTATGGAACAGATTAAAAGGTTAGAGGGGCTGGGGGTTCATACCTTTTTGGTGGGTGAGGCACTCATGCGTGCCCCGGATCCGGGGGAGAAACTGAAGGAACTGTTGTCGTGATTCGTGTTCGTAGCTCGTGTTCGAGAACCGCGCTCGTCGAGCACCACGCGCTCGGTACGGCCACACGATCACGAGCACGATTTAATTATGGTTAAAGTCAAAGTCTGTGGAATAACGAATCTGAAGGATGCGCTGAAGGCCGTCGAGTTTGGCGCTGATGCCTTGGGGTTTAATTTTTATCCTCCTAGCCCGCGTTATATCTCTCCTGAGCAGGCCCAGGCGATCCTCGTAGAACTCCCTCCACGGGTTTGTAACATAGCCCTCTTTGTCAATGAGCCGAAAGTGAAGGTTCAGGAGGTCCTCGGCGATAGCTGCCTTCCCGACGGCAGGCAAGCCTTTAGCGGTCTTCAGTTTCATGGGGAAGAGAGCGGAGAGTACTGTCGTGGGTGGGAGTTGAAAGTCATTAAGGCTTTTCGGATCAAGGATCAAGAATCTTTGGTTGGCATCAACGGATTCCCCGCCGACTTTTATCTCTTGGACTCTTGGGCCCCCGGATATGGCGGCTCAGGTTCTCCCTTTTCCTGGAGTTGGCTTGAGGGATTGACGGCTGACAGGTTGGTTCTTGCCGGAGGGCTGGATGCGCAAAATATTGGGGAGGCGATCCGGCAGGTTCACCCCTATGGGGTGGATGTCTGCACCGGAGTTGAGACGAGACCGGGTGTCAAAGATCATGGGAAACTCAAGGAATTCATTCTCGCTGCCAAGGCTGCCCGATAAGCGCGGTCACTTCGGTGTCTACGGAGGCCGGTATGTTTCCGAGACCCTTATGCCGGCCTTGATCGAGTTGGAGAAGGCCTACAGTGAGGTTCGGCGTGACCCCGCTTTTCGAAGCGAGTTCCACCATTATCTCCACGAGTATGCTGGCAGAGAGACTCCCCTTTATTTCGCCGAGCGCCTCACGAAGAGGCTCCGTGGGGCGAAGGTTTATCTCAAACGGGAAGATCTCTGTCATACCGGGGCTCATAAGATCAACAATACCCTGGGTCAAGCTCTCCTCGCGCGCAGAATGGGGAAGAGGAGAATCATTGCAGAGACCGGCGCGGGTCAGCATGGAGTGGCCACGGCGACCGTGGCCGCTATGTTCGGGTTGGAGTGTGAGATTTTCATGGGTAAGGAAGATGTGGGGCGGCAATCATTGAATGTCTTTCGAATGAAACTGCTCGGCGCCAAGGTCAGGGTCGTGGAGTCCGGGAGCACTACACTCAAAGACGCCATGAACGAGGCGCTCAGAGATTGGGTCACTCATGTCCGGAATACTTACTATCTCATAGGCTCAGTGGCCGGTCCCCATCCCTATCCTATGATGGTGCGCGACTTTCAGTCTGTCATCGGAAAGGAGGCGAGAAGACAGATTCTGGCCTGCGAGGGACGACTCCCGGATTGCCTGGTCGCTTGTGTGGGAGGGGGGAGCAACTCCATGGGTCTATTTTATCCCTTTCTCAAGGACCGTAGGGTCAAGATGGTAGGGGTGGAGGCAGCGGGGTTGGGGCTTAGCAGCCGGAGTCATGCGGCGTCAATCCTGAGGGGCAAAGTCGGCGTGCTCCACGGGAGCAAGAGCTATCTTCTCCAGGACAGAATGGGGCAAATCCACCACACCCAGTCCATCGCTGCCGGGCTCGATTACCCGGGGGTGGGACCGGAGCTGAGTTATCTCCGTGATGAAGGTAGGGTTCGATTTGTCTCGGCGACGGATAGGGAAGCGGCTGATGCCGTCAAGATATTGGCTGAGGTGGAAGGGATTATACCGGCACTGGAGAGTGCCCATGCGGTTGCTGAGGTGACTCGGCTTGCGCCCCGTCTGGGAAGAAACCGGTTAGTCATTGTCAACCTTTCTGGCAGAGGGGATAAGGACATGGGCTCGGTGGGAGACTATCTGGGGGGGAAATCTAAAAGGGACTAAGAAGGTTTAAGGGCTAAAGGGATGAAGGGTTTTTCAACACCCTCTTAACCCTTGGACTCTGAAACCCTGTAACCCTTAATTTTTTTCCATGAACCGCATCGATGAGAAATTTTCTGAGCTAAGACGCCGCAAGGAGACGGCCTTGATTCCTTTTGTTACTGCCGGAGATCCTGCTATCGAGACCACGCTAGAGATTTTACGGGTGCTAGAGCGGAGCGGGGCAGACTGCATCGAATTGGGAATCCCTTTCTCTGACCCCGTGGCAGATGGACCCACCATTCAGCGGGCATCAGAGCGAGCCTTGAAAAGGGGGGCATCGCTCCCGCGCATATTGGAGATGGTCCGGGATTTTCGCCGGGACTCGGAGATCCCCTTAATTCTATTTGGCTATTACAACCCCTTCTTTTGCTACGGACTAAGACGGTTTACCCGGGAGGCTAGGGCGGCCGGTGTCGATGGCGTCCTGTGCGTCGACCTTCCTCCAGAAGAGAGTGGTGATTTGAGGCACTGGACTGATGCACAAGGTTTGGATATCATATTCCTTTTAGCTCCAACGAGCGATGCTGAGCGTATCAGATTGGTTTCACGGCGGGGCCGAGGCTTTCTCTATTATGTCTCGGTTACAGGTGTGACGGGGGCGCGCAAGCGCTTTGAGAATCATCTCCAAACCCAAGTCGCCCGTGTTCGGCGCATCACCTCACTCCCTATTGGGGTCGGTTTTGGCATCTCAACCCCTGAGCAGGCGGCTTGGATCGCCTCTTTTGCCGATGCGGTGGTAGTGGGGAGCGCCTTGATTGAGGTCATGGAAAGGGCCGGGCGAAATCAAGAGAAAGTGAAACAGGTAGGGACGTTTGTGGCCCGTCTGAAGCGGGCTATGAGACAAGTAACTAAAAGGACTGAATAGTGAGCGCTCAGTACTGACGGCTTGAACGGTTTGAACGACTTGAACAATTCAAAACATTTAAATCGTTCAAAGGGCACTCAGTTCTCATCTCCATGGTGTCAGGCATGTTGTCTTACTCAGAGACGCTGAATTATATTTTCAATCTGCGTGGTGGTGAGATCGACCTCCGGCTGCATCGCGTGGAGCAGGCCTTGTCTCTTTTTGGCTATCCGGAGCGATGTTACCCCGCTTTCCATATTGCCGGCACAAACGGAAAGGGTTCCACTGCGGCGATGCTGCACCGCATCCTCTCCGCTGAGGGCTATCGTGTCGCCCTTTACACTTCTCCCCATGTCGTTTCCTTCACCGAGCGCATCCGGGTCGGAGAAGGGGAGATTTCACAAGAGGAAGTGGTTGAACTGGCAGACGTGATCAAGGGCAGGTCGGCGAGAGAGGGCATTGCTCTCACCTTCTTTGAGTTTGTAACGGTTATGGCCCTGGTCTATTTTGCCCGGCGCAAGGTTGACGTGGCTGTGGTGGAGGTAGGGTTAGGGGGGAGATGGGATGCGACGAACCTCATTGTTCCTCGGGTCTCCATCATCACGAACATCTCCAAGGACCATGAAGCCTATCTCGGTTCTGATCTCCTCTCCATTGCCCGGGAGAAAGGCGGCATCATAAAAAGGGGAGTCCCTGTAGTATGCGGTTTTTTATCTCCAGAGGTCGGAGAGTTTCTTAGAGAGATGGCCGAGGCCAAAGGCTCATGCAGTTATTTTTTGGGACGGGACTTCTCGTTCACTTTAAAAGAGAGTAGTCTTTTTGACTATAAAGGGCTGGAGTGGAATTTAACGAACCTCTCGCTGGCGCTCCGGGGGCGACACCAGAGGAGCAACGCGGCGCTCGTCCTTGGTGCGTTGGAGGCGGTGCGCAGGGACTTTCCGGTGGGTGAGGGGGCAATGCGTGAAGGCCTGAGAACGGTATTCTGGCCGGGTCGTTTTGAAGTCATTTTACGCAGGCCCAGGGTGATCCTGGATGGGGCCCACAACGGCGAAGGCGTAAGGACGCTGGTCAGCGGGATCCAGGATTTTCAGGGGGCGAAAAAGGTTAAGCTCCTCTTCGCTGCGATGGGAGATAAGGACTGGCCTTTTATGCTCGGGGAGCTTGCGGTTGTGGCAAGCGAAGTGGTTTTGACTCGCGTCCCGATGGACCGGAGCGCAGACCCGGAAAGGCTCACGGAAGCCGTCCCCAAGGGAATGCCCATGGCTGTCATCGAAAATCCGATTGAGGCGATCCGATGGCTGCTCCACAGTGCCGAGGCGGATGAGACTATCCTTGTAGCCGGCTCTCTTTATCTTTTAGGGGAGGTGAGACCTTTGCTTGCGGAGATGGCCCTGGGGGAGTCCCCACACAGGCAGTTTGCGGCGGCTAGATTTTAATCAGATGTCAGTTCGAAGCCTAACCACCACTTTTAGCCTTAGCTTGGGCCTGTTTTTCTTTCAGGCCGCTTCCATACAGGGGCAAGCAGCCCAGCCGTCAGATGGCAGAGGAGAAGAGATCAGTGTCACTGCGGACTCTCTCACCATTGGGGACTCAGGAACCCGGATTGAGGCCAAGGGGAACGTGGAGATCAAGCGCCAAGAGATGATATTGAAGGCCGATGAGGTTCGGGTTAACCGAGAAACAACGGAGGTGGAAGCTAAAGGCAATGTCTCTATTGAGGATTCACAAGGGAGGCTCAAGGCAGATGCCGTGCGGTTGAATCTCGAACAGGAGACCGGTGAGATCGAAAATGGAGATATATTTTTTAAGCAGCGTCACCTCACCGTGAGGGGCAAACGTTTTCAGAAGCTTCCCGGCCAAACCTATCATATCGATGAAGGGGTTTTTACTACTTGTCTCTGTGAGTCCGGTCCTCCCCCCTGGAAGATATCGGCCAGGGAGATCGATCTTCAGCAGGACGGAACCGGCATTATCAAGGGTGGGACTTTTTATATCCTGGACGTGCCGGTGTTGTACCTTCCTTATGCGTTTTTCCCTCTCAGGACCGAGCGGCAAAGTGGATTTCTTTTCCCCAAGATCGGTGGTTCGAGTAGCGAAGGGTTCAGGTTCCAGCAGCCGTTTTTCTGGGCCATCTCCAAAAGCAGCGACGCGACCTTTGGGATCGATGTGGAAACGCGTGCGCGTGTCGGGCTCATGGGGGAGTTCCGGACTGTTCTGAGTCGGAACGCTCAGGGCCGAATCAATCTATCCTATTTTAACGAAGGACTGCGGACAGGCGAGGATGACGATATTGAGGATCGGACCATCACCGATCAAAGGATCCCTGAAGATCGATGGAGTGTTATCGCCGATCACCGTCAAACCACTCCATCAGGCTGGATGACGTACAGCGACATATCTGCCTTCAGTGACGATCTCTTTACCAGGGAGCTGGTCGACCGATTCGATCTTAACTACGCTAAGGAGGAAAATATTCGGGCGAGGCGTTACGGCAGCTCACGGTTCGGGTTTTTCAGAAGTTGGGGGGATACGCACCTCCAAGGCGAATGGGATTTTTACCAGGATTTTATTCAACCGGACAAGTCTACCTACCTAAAAACTCCAGAGTTGATCTTTTGGGGCCGCAGGGGTTTGGGAAAAAGTCCCGCGGAGTTCCGGTGGCGCGCACAGGCGGTTAACTACTTAAGACGGGACCCAGGTGACGGCCTTCGGCTGGACTTGCGCCCGGAAATCGTCGTGCCGTTCCGCTTGCCTTCCTATCTCTTCGGTTCTTTAAGCCTTGCTCCACGGGAGACCTTATACCATCTCTATACAACCGCAGGGTCATCTAACCAGAACGTATCCAGGGAGCTTATAGAGATCAGGAACAATGTCGGCACGTCGATTAGCCGTGTTTATGAATGGGGGGGGGCGGGGCTGAAAAAAATGAAGCATGTGATTGAGCCGGACGTGAGCTATCTTTTTATTTCCGGCAGTCATCAGAGCGATATTCCTATCATGGACGGTGTGGACCGGATTAACCGAAGAAATGTGCTGACCTTTTCTCTCACCAATCGTCTTTGGGGAAAATTCGGTCGGCGGCTGACAGGGCAGCCTGGCGATCAGGATGTGGAGCTTTTAAATTCACCTGCGTTAAGTGATGTGCGGGAGATGGCGCGATTAAGGCTGGCCTTAAGCTACGATATTGACAAGGAGAGGAAAGGTGGGGATACCTTGTCTGATCTGGATTTGAACCTACGCATTACCCCCGCGAACTATTTGACTCTGGGATTGGACACGGGGCTCAATCCCGGCCCTTGGCAGGTGAGCCAGGCCGCAGTCCTTTTTTCCATTTCGGATCCCCGTCCCCTAACCCGCCGGGTTCTGGACCCCGACTTCATGCAGCCCAACCGACTGGATTTGAACTTCCGGTTCATTCGGCGGAACCAGCTGGCTGAGCTGGCAGACAATGCAAACCTCAGCACCCTCACCCCGGAAAAAATGATACACAAAAATATTCTGAAGGAATTAAGGGTCCGTACCCTTTTTCACCTGACAGACCACCTCCTTCTTCTCTATAATTCTAATTACAATGCGCGCGATGGACGGTTTACCAGCAACCGGGGGGGGGTCAAGATCCTTTCCCAGTGTGAGTGCTGGACTCTCAGTATTTCTGTTAACCGCAAGACGAATCCCGATAAAACAAGCTTCAACTTTGATTTTAACCTTCTTGGTTTGAGTTCGAAAAACAAAGGGCTGTTTAAGTAAGACACGACTCAAGATGACTTCGCAAGAGGGCTTTGGCAGTGAAAAGTTACCGTCCGACCCGAGTCGATAAACCTTGGGGTCATGAGGTGATCTGGGCCCATACGGACCGTTACGTGGGCAAGGTCCTCCATATTAAGAAGGGAGAATCCCTCAGCTACCAGTATCACCGCATCAAGGACGAGTCCATTCACCTGCTTCGCGGAGACATGAGATTGGAGTTGGAACAAGACGCTCGAAAAGAGACCCTGCGCCTCAAACCGGGAGACTGTGTCCACATCACTCCCGGGATGAGGCATCGTATGACAGCCCTCGAAGATTGCGATGTTTTAGAAGCCTCCACGCCCGAACTGGACGATGTGGTGCGTCTGGAGGATCGTTACGGGAGAGTAAAATAACCCTCCTTAAAGGTTGCGCGTTTATAACTTCTTCCCCATCCCGTCTGCCATCCTCAGCTCCAACGCGCGCTTGGAAGGACGGGCAAGGTCGTCGCACAGAAGCCTTGAGTGAAAATGGCAGCAGACGCTGATAGAGAAGCCATCTCAATCCATGGCGCATCACAAGCGTAAACGCCCGAAGAATCGCCGGGCGGGCTGTCTTCTCTGAAAACCCTGGAAGATGAGCAGCTTTGCCAAGGGGCGGCTGGATGCGGAGTTATTTTCTGATTACCGCCGCCGCCACTCTGCGGATCGAGAAATAGAGGAGATCCGACGGAGCAGTTTCGTTTTGACGGGCAGTTAGTCCCACGAACCTTCCCACGATTCACGATCACGAGAAGGTGTAAAGTCAAGCAATGACCCCAAAGGCTTTTAAGACGCTTATCTCATACGGTCCATAGACTTATGTAATTTTTTTATCTCCTCATCAAGGATCCGATCTCTGCGCTCATGATATTGCTGGTGGTACTTTAACACGTCAGCGGGGTATACTTTCGTGCCGCATTGATTACAAATAACCGCCCGGAAAATAGCATTTTTCACATGGATATCTTCAAACACATTGCTAACCGATGTCTTCATTTGTCCCTCCTCAGGAGTGTTCATTCTTAGGGAAAGCAAAGGCTATGCCAAATGCCAAAACGCCGCCCAAATGAACAATTGATTGGTTTTATTACAGGTTCTGACTTTACAGAGTCCCGGCGGCTTGCTGTCAAATGTTTGATGATCGGGCTAAGAATGTTCAAAAATTGACAATTTGGAACTACCAAGTAAAGTGCTTTGTTGACAGCCCTGCTTTTCTGCCCCTTGCCTTAATCCTTGCCCACCTCATGAGCACGAACACGATCCCAGGCCACCGGTGCCTTTTGTTTTTTTAAGGAAAAGTTTGTTAGGTATCAGGCGTGGATTCGGTAAAAGTGAAACGTAAAGATTCGACCCCGGTCGACAGATTCGCTACAATAAAGAGTCAAGAGCAGTCTGCACTTGGCTCTTTATCTTCTTCACTTCTAAAAACAATCCTAAGAACCAACCGAAAAGAAGCGGGTTAAATTGACAAGGAGATTATAGGATGTCCCCTTATTCAAGCGATGGCTCAGGTGGGTAGGTGCAGGTCTTCAAAGGGGTTGGCTGGGTGTTAGTTGGAACCGAATCACAGCCCCCCCTTCCGCTTCGTTGTACTTAAACGATCCTGAGAGACCTTGGACCTAGCCGGGTTGGCGTGTGGAACCGGCCGGTCACCTCCCATCTTCACAGCCAAGGCCCCGTCGCAACAATGAACGATCCAAATTGGATGCCAGCCACATCAAAGAAAATACCTCGTCCCCACGGCTGACGACGCCATTAACCCAATATGTCGGCGAAGCTGGCGGAAGGGGAAACATTTCGACGTTATCGCCGGATGCCGAGGTGGCCCATGCCGACTGTGACTTTGTAACTGCGTGAGCAAAACTCTCACCGATTCCGAAAGCTGCCTCACATCCCGCTAGTCCTGGGCTCAAATTGACACCGACCAGGACTACTTCGATAATGTCGCTTGCTGGCTGGGAGCTATATTGTCCTATCAGGATCACCGCCTCTGCCCCAAGTGCGGGGGACGTAAACGCCAAGATTAAAATCACCAACACGGTCGTAGTACAAATCGCTACGGTGTTCTTCATCGTGTACCTCCTTTGAATTCCGAGCCGAAACTACCAACTTGAGAGGCACTGTGTCAACCAACATGGACCGTGTGGGCGGGGCTTCTCACTGACGCCTATTAGTGTCGGAGCGAAGGGCTGCTAGAGGCGACCGGGAAGGACTAAGATGACATTAAACGACGCTTTAATAATGAGCTATTGAATTGCGCCTTGGCTGGTTAGATGGGTCCAGCGAATTGCATTGAGGGAGAATTGAATCCAATTAGGCAGTTAACGGGGTGCTAAGCTGCGTGGCGCAAGCTAAGCCTAAAGACTGCACGCAACATCATTGATGGTTCGCTTCGGGCGATGGTCGAAGCTGAGGTGGTAACGATACTCCCTCCAGGGATTTAGAAGTTATGGAGCGGATTCAATGGTAAATCTTTCCACAAAATGTCATGAACACACGAGATGTCATGAGTTGACAAATACTGTTACACCCATTTTCAACGATTGAAACATATAAGTTGCTGTAATTAAAAAATCTTTTTCTAAACTGAGCGATAAACCAATTGGCACAAAGATTGCTCTAATATCTAAAGAGAGCCAAACTGAAAGGAAGGATTCCGGTAATAGACAAAATAATTAAAAGGCGTTCTTTAGGGGTCATGTTTTTCCTCCTCTTTATCTTGATTCCAGTGACAGTACAGGCGAACCCTAACAACACGGCTGACCCACAACAAAGCAGGGTTGCCACAGTTATTACGATTGAGCTCCCTTCCTCCACCAAAGGTGAGGTACCACCCCGAAAGGCAAAATCTCCCTCTACCGCCGACAAAACACCTGAACAGAAGTTCATGCGTATTTTGCTGAAATCGCCTCGCGTGAAGGACCTTGACCTTGATAAGCCCTTGCCCGATTGTAACAAGTACACAAGGCCATGCTTCTCCATGCCATGGTAGCGAAGAGGTAGTGGTGCCCCTACCCCGGCCAAGTCGCCTAGAAAAGGGGTCGAGTCTGCACTTGGCTTTTTATATTTTTCAGTTCTAAAAGAAATCCTAAGAACCAACCGAAAAGAAGCGGGTTGAATTGACAAGGCTGTGTGCAGCCAACCCCCCCCACCGATCCAGGCGTGTTTTTGAAACCTTGGCAAAGAATCCACGGGAATTAATATTTTTCAAGAATCACAGATATCAAGAACCCGGCGATTCAAAAGTTCTCTTTAGAAAGCTAAAAGCGGATTTGACTCCCAACACGAGCACGATTTACGAGCACGTTACCTTCCGAACCTGTTGACGAACGTTCCCCGGAAGGGGTAGAAAGCAGGGGATAAGATGTAGCCAGTTTATCGCATTATTTGCAGCTTATTAGGTTAACGGGGGATTTACTTAAAGGTGGGTAATAATCGGCACATTTTTGAAGGGCATTGGATAGGTCAGCCAGACCTCCAGTGCCTTTTTTGCTTCTTAAGGAAGAGTCCGTTAGGTATCAGGCGTGGATTCGGTAAAACTGAAACGTAAAGATTCGACCCCATTGGTATCAGGACTAACTATGACCGACAGCCAAATCCAACCTCAGTTACGCCACAGTGACCTGCGCGAGTGGATGCGTGAGGCCGAGCGTCTGGGTGAGCTCCGCACGGTTTTGGGGGCGTCGTGGCAGGAGGACATCGGTCTTGCGGCGGACGCCGTTGTCCCGGCTGACGACGGGCCAGCGGTTCTTTTTGACGAAGTGCCCGGTTGTCCCAGAGGATTTCGGGTGATCATTAACGTCTTTGCGGGTAGACGGCGCAACATGACTCTGGGCTTTCCCGAGAATCTTACCAAGCAGGAGCTCAGTCAGGCTTTTTTCGAGCACTACCTCAAGAAGCAGCAGCTCACCGCACACCAGATTGTGAAGGATGGTCCCGTTTTCGAGAATATCCTGTTGGGGGAGGAGATTGACATCACCAAGTTTCCCGTGCCGAAATGGCATGTCCATGACGGCGGTCGCTACATCGGCACTGGCTGTTTCTCCGTTACCATGGACCCTGACGAGAAATTGCTCAATGCGGGCTGCTATCGTGCAATGATTCACGATCGCAAATCCGTGGGCTTGCTCTTCGTTCCGGGAAAACACGCCCACATGCATCGGCGGAAGTACTTCAGCCGGGGTGAACCAATGCCCGTCGCCCTGGTCGTGGGAAGCGATCCGCTGCTTTTCTTTGTCGCGGGAACGGAGGTTCCCTATGGCGTCTTCGAGTTCGACGTTGTCGGTGGCATGCGGGGGAGGCCGGTTGAAATGGTGCAGGGTCGAGTAACAGGACTACCCTTTCCAGCAAACGCCGAGATCGTTCTTGAAGGATACCTGAACCCTGATATCCGTAAGGACGAGGGACCATTCGGCGAGTGGACAGGGTACTATGCAGGAGGGTGCAGCCCCCAACCCGTGCTTGACATCCAGGCCGTCTACCACCGTAACGATCCCATTCTCCTCGGGGTGCCGCCAATCGGTGGAGGCTCAGACGAGATGGCCCGTTACCGGGCCATTATACGCTCGGCAATGCTCAAGCGGGAGCTGGCCGATGCGGGGGTACCGGACGTCACACAGGTCTGGTGCCATGAGGTGGGGGCCTCGCGCATGCTTCACGGAATAGCCATCAAGCAGCGTTATCCAGGCCATGCCAAACAAGTAGCGGTGCTCGGCGCGAGCTCGGGGTCTACCGTTTACGGGTGCAAATTCGTTATCGTAGTCGATGATGACGTCGACGTGTCGAATTTTGAGGAGCTGATGTGGGCCATGGTGACCCGCTGCGACCCGGACACCTCCATGGACATCTTGCGGAGAATGCGGACATCTCCCGCCGATCCACGGCTCACACCCGGACAGCGGGCGGTCAGAGACCTCACCAACTCTCGCGCTGTTATCGACGCCACCCGCCCTTTTGAATGGATGGACGAGTTCCCAAAAGTGAGCGCTCCGAG